>CAWUUP010000157.1:0-6582 GCA_963925255.1 uncultured Luteolibacter sp. | reverse complement strand
GACCAACGACGACCTGGCATTTCACGTCCGGTGTTGTCATCGACGATGATGACCTTGCCGTCTTTAACGACGTATTGGACGTCTTTTTCGTAAACGCAATAGGCTTTGAGGAGTTGGGAGATGTTATGGATTTTTTCCGCTTGGGTATCCATCCGCTGCTGAGCTTTTTCCTTTGCTTCGATCTTTTGCGGTTCTGTTAGATCGAGATTGGTATCGATGTCGGCAAAGATGGTGCCGAGGTCTGGAAGGGTGAATGAATCTGCATCACCTGGAGAAAGAAACTCGCGACCTATCTCCATAAGGTCGGCATCATTACCTTTTTCATCGATGGTGAAGTAGAGCTCCTCTTTGATCTCGAAGAGATCTTTTTTGCGAGCGTCTTGGTGTAAAGAGAGTTCGGATTTCTCAATAAGGCGGCGGTTTTCTGGCTCCTCCATGAAACGCATCAACATGCGGTTACGCGGTTGGCCGAGTTTGATTTTGAAGAGCAAGCGCCCCGCGCCCTCCATATCACCCGCATCAGCGAGTTTCTTTGCTTGAGCAGCAAGATCATTGCAGAGAGCCGTTTGCTTTTTCACAAGCGACTCGATGAGCGGCCTGTATTTATCAAACTGGTGAGAAGATTGTGCGGTAGGTCCGGAAATGATGAGCGGCGTGCGAGCTTCATCGATCAAGATGGAGTCAACCTCGTCAATAATGGCGAAGTAGTGGCCGCGCTGAACTTGTTCGTCTCTGGCGGATGCCATGCCGTTGTCGCGGAGGTAATCGAAGCCGAACTCTGCATTGGTTCCGTAAGTAATATCGTAACCGTATTGATCGCGGCGATCCGTTGGTGACATTTGGTTTTGGATACAACCGACGGTCAGCCCGAGATAACGGAACAGAGAACCCATCCAATCCGAGTCACGTTTTGCGAGGTAATCGTTAACCGTGATGACGTGGACGCCGAGGCCGGTGAGTGCGTTAAGGAAAACAGGAAGCGTTGCAACAAGGGTTTTTCCCTCACCGGTTTGCATCTCTGCGATCATCCCGCGATGCAAAGCGATACCACCGACGAGCTGCACGTCGAAGTGCACCATCTGCCACTCGATCGGATGATCATTGACTTGGATTTCCTGTCCGCACATGCGGCGAGCACCGTTTTTCACTACCGCGTATGCCTCGGGGAGGATGGTTTCTAAATACTTCGCTCGGGCACGGATGAACTCAGGCTCGATGTCATGGAAGGCCGCTTTCGCTTCTTCAATGGCCTCTGGGGTTGATGCGATCGAAGTAGGGAGGGTTGGAAATTCGCCGAGGAGTCCTTTGAGGCGTTGTTCCAAATCGTTGGCGGTAGCGGAGAGCTCTTCGCCCGACATCCGCTCGATCACTGGCTTTGCTGGGACATTGAGATCGTGATAACGGGCGAGATGCGCCTGCCATTTGGCGGTCATTTCACGGAGTTTCTCCTCTGGCTCGCGCTGCAGACCTTGCTCGATTTCGTTAATACGGGTGACGGTGGGTCGGATGCGACGAATCTCGCGCATGTTTTTGCTACCGCCGATTTTTTGGAGAATCCACTTGATCATGAGAAATTTGGCTACGCCCACTACGGGCTGAAGAGGGGGTGGATACACTGGGAGAGGCTTAGACGCAAGCGTTGGAATATCTTAGGAAACTTGATTTTTCTCATCCAAAAACAGGAAAATATGGATAAAATAGCTGCGTGTTGTTCGATTCTCATAATCATTTGCAGAGCGGAAAGTTTGGGGAAAAAGCTGGGGGCCTGATCGTTGAGATGAAGACCGCAGGAATCTCTGGCTGCGTAGTCAACGCGACGCGAGAGGAAGATTGGGAAGCGGTGCGGAGAATTGCGCAGGATTTTTGTGATTTTGTGCAGCCTGCTTATGGCGTGCATCCGTGGTTTGCGGATACGGTCAAAACGGGCTGGCAGGAACGGCTGCGAGAAATCCTAAACCATGATCGCTCGGCAAGTGTAGGTGAGATCGGAGTGGACGGCTGGGTCAGTTCGCCGGCGATGAAAATCCAACAAGACGTTTTTCGTGAGCAGATACAAATCGCCGTCGAATTAGGTAGGCAGGTCACCATCCATTGCCTCAAAGCGTGGGAAGAACTGTTTGACGAAATCGATCAAGCGGCCGCATGGCCACAAAAATTCCTAATGCATTCCTTCGGCGGGTCAATCGAAGTCGCACAGCGCTTAATCAAACACGGTGCTTGGTTTTCGTTTTCTGGATATTTCTTACAAGAACGGAAAGCTAAGGTGTTGGAAGTTTTCAAACACCTTCCAAAAGACCGCATTCTATTAGAGACCGATGCGCCAGACATGATGCCGCCATCCGACCTAGTGAAATTCCCGCTCAGCGAGGGCGTGAATCATCCAGCGAATCTGGGAGCTATCGCAGACGCATTTGAAAAAGAAATGGGCGAAGGAATGATTGAGCAGATTATTGAGAACAGTAAACGTTTTTGGGAGCGGTAAAGAGACGAGGACATTTCATCATTTCTAGCCGCCGCAGGCTCTGGACTGCTGCGATGATTCGCAGCTTTTCTGGCAAGGTCGTTCACATAGACTGGCCAGGAAATACCACGTGGACCGAAAAACAAACCGCCCCCTAAAAGCTGGGAATAAAGAATCCCAGCAGTCCAAAGCCTGCGGCGCTCCATGGACACGAGCGCGCTGTCATTTTACTAAAAAATTACAACGCGCACGCCGCATCAATCGCCTGTAGCTCATCTTCACTGAACGGCGAGGAGGCAAGGCCCGCCAAGACATCTAAGATCTGCTCACTCCGGCTCGCGCCGATCAAGGCAGACGTCACGGTCTTGCGACGCAGCACCCAACAAATCGCCATCTGAGCAAGACTCTGACCTCTCGCCTCCGCGATGGCATTCAATGCATGAATTTTTGGTAAATGCCGCTGAACTCCGGCCTCTTGTAAGAATGGGCTGTTCGAACTGGCGGCTCGGGAATCGGCGGGAATCGATTTTAGATATTTGTTGGTCAGCATCCCCTGCGCGAGAGGCGAGAAAACGATGGCCCCAACGCCGGTTTCATCCAGTGCATCCAGAAGCCCATCTTCGACCCAGCGATCAAACATGCTATAGCGCGGCTGATGGATCAGACACGGCGTGCCAAGCTCGTTCAAGATCCGCACCGCATCACGAAATTCCTTGGGGCGATAATTTGAGAGCCCAACATAAAGAGCCTTTCCGGAACGAACGGCCGTATCGAGAGCTCCCATGGTTTCTTCAAGTGGCGTATCTGGATCTGGACGGTGACTGTAAAAAATATCCACATAGTCCAAGCCCATGCGTTTCAGGCTCTGGTCTAGGCTAGAGAGCAAATATTTTCGCGAACCCCACTCGCCATACGGCCCATTCCACATGTGGTAGCCAGCCTTTGTTGAGATGATCCATTCATCGCGATACGGCAGAAAATCCTCTGCGAGTAGCTTGCCGAAGGTAACCTCCGCCGATCCAGGAGGTGGTCCGTAGTTGTTGGCTAAATCAAAATGCGTGATCCCGTTATCAAAAGCACAGCGTAACATCGCCCGTCCGTTTTCGAAGTCATCACCTCCACCGAAATTATGCCACAATCCAAGTGAAATAGGCGGCAATTTCAAACCACTACTTCCACAGCGGCTGTAGTCTATTTTTGAGTAACGATCTTCAACAGCTTGGTAAGACATCTACGTGAACTATGAAATACACGACAGGCGACGCAAGCCCCTAGCGTGGAATAACGAACCACAAGAAATTTACTTTCATCCGCAATATGAATATCCTTTTGAACCGTTCGGTAACTTGGGCAAAGCTTAGCCCACACAACTGGATCTATGCTAGCATCCCTATAATCATGCGTAAACTCACACCGGAACTCCTCGACCACCTCCCGCATACTGACCCCGGCGCACAACTTTCCCGCCGCGATCTCCGCCGCATCAACTGCTTCATGGGCAACGAACGCTGGATAACATCGATGATCTCGCGCACCGAACGATCCATCACCGAGATTGGCGCTGGTGATGGGCATCTGCTTTCCAGGATTACAATCCAACATACCGACGCCGCGATTGTGGCTTATGACCTCGCTCCGCGACCCGTTGGACTCACAGAAAAAGTAGACTGGAAACAAGGCGACCTTTTTTCTCAGCTCCCTCCCCAAAGCAGTGGTACCCTGATCGCCAACCTCTTCCTGCATCACTTCGATGAACGCCAGCTCCGCGAGCTTGGAAGATGGATAAGCGCTTTCGAAACCATCATCATCAACGAGCCACTCCGCGCTAACCTACCCATGGTGATGGCAAAACTGGCAACTCCGTTCATTCACCCCATCACCCGTCACGATATGCGAGTCAGCATTGAGGCAGGCTTCGTCGTGGGCGAACTCGCAAGCTTGTTAGACCTCGAGAAAAACGGTTTCAAGATCATCGAAACTACAGATTGGAGGGGAGCGATCCGCCTGCATTGCACGAAGCAAAAATGAGCTTCCCTAGCTCCTACAGCGCCGCAGGCTTTGGACTACTGGGATTCTTATTCCCAGCTCTTTCGTTGCGGCGCTTATCATCGGAGCGTGTGGTATTCTCTGAGAGCTTTGGTCATCATGGCTTCACCCTTAAAGCTGCGAATCATCGCAGCAGTCCAAAGCCTGCGGCGATTTTTTACCGATAGCGTCCGAGCCACCCCGTGCTATGCTTCTTCGTTTGAGCGAAACAATCACCATCACTGGAGGCGGCCTGACTGGGCTCTCTCTCGCCATCGCCCTTCGCAGGTATGACATCCCCGTCGTTCTACACGAAGCGGGAAGCTACCCTCGGCATCGCGTTTGCGGCGAGTTCATTTCAGGAATCTCACAAGAAACGCTGACGACGCTTGGCATCGCGGAAACACTTGCCGACGCTCAGCTTCACCGCAGCGTCACTTGGTTTTCGGGAAACGAACTGCTGCGCAAAAACTCCCTTCCTGAGCCCGCGCTCGCTATTTCCCGCCACCTGCTTGATGACCGCTTACAAAAGCTTGCCATCGCTTCCGGTGTCGATCTCCGAACAGGATCGAGATTGAGAATGTCACCAGAACAGCGAGGCCATATCTGGACGGCGGGAAGAAAACCGGCGAAGGGAAAATGGATCGGTCTCAAAGCACACATCCGCGACATCGGCGCCACCGCACACTTGGAAATGCACAGTGGCTCACAAGGCTACCTTGGAATCACATCGGTCGAGGATGGCTGGAACAATATCTGCGGGTTATTTCGTATCGATCCCTCAATCACAGCCCGTCATAGCGATCTCCTGCCCGCCTATCTTTTGAAAAACGGCAATACAGATCTTGCCCATCGCATCGCCGCGGCGGAGTGGAGAGAGGGCTCGTTCACCGCTGTCGCCGGTTTCGCACTGGGTCTCCAGGCCGCTACTCCCGGAGTTCTCTCGCTAGGTGATTCCCACGCAATCATCCCGCCCTTCACCGGCAACGGAATGACCATGGCGCTCCAATCTGCGGAAACCGCACTTCCCCACTTGCTCTCATACGCAACCGACCAAACCCCGTGGCACGCCACCTGCGAGCTCATCGAAAAAGATCTACACGCGCGTTTTCGAAAACGCCTGACCTCGGCGAAGTTTCTCCACCCAATGCTCTTTCAACCAGTTTTACGCCAACTTGTTAGAATCGCCCCACTCAATCCCATCCTAAGCCTAGTCCGCTAGCCCTCGATTTCCATGTATCTCACCTCACTCGCCACTTCCAATCCACCGCATTCCTTCACCCAAGCAGAAACGTGGCAGGCACTTCAATCTCATCCCAGTATCGGCGATCTAAAGCCACGCTCACTTTCACTGTTAGAAAAGATTCTCTGCAATGGCAGTTCTGGAATTGCCTCCAGACAATTCACCGCCGCTGATCTCGCGCCAGTCTTCCGACAAGACGCGGAAAATTTGAATCGCTCCTTCGAATCCCACGCTCCCGCGCTCGCCGCAGATGCGCTTTCCAAAGCTTTAAAAAAAGCCGGCCTTGCACCGGAAAGTATCGATGCACTTTTCGTCTGCACCTGTACTGGCTATCTCTGCCCCGGGCCATCCAGTCATGTGGCGGAAACGCTTGGCCTGCGCGCGGACACTTACCTCTGCGATCTTGTCGGCCTGGGTTGCGGCGCAGCCATCCCAACCCTACGCGCTGCCCATGGATACCTTGCCGCCAATCCTGACCAGACGGTTGCGGTCGTCGCTGTCGAAGTCTCTTCCGCCGCATTCTATATCGATGACGATCCCGGAGTCCTGATCTCGCTCTGCCTCTTTGGCGATGGTGCCGCCGCCGCGATCCTTAGCGGAAAAGGGGAATGGAAATTCGACAGCTTCGATACCCACCACGTCCCCGCCGACCGTGAAAAAATTCGTTTCACGAACTCAGGCGGAAAACTCAAAAATCAGCTCCACCGCAGCGTCCCTGGACTCGCGGCAAAAGCGGTTACGACGCTTTACGAAAGACATGCTACAGTTCCAGATCAGATCCTCGCTCACTCAGGTGGCCGCGATGTGATCGAGGCGATCGAAGCGACGCTACCCTTTTATCTAACCGAAACCC
>CAWUUP010000156.1:0-7984 GCA_963925255.1 uncultured Luteolibacter sp. | reverse complement strand
GATGACTTCTGGTTTCTCTTCAGGAATGAGCATGTCGACGATACCGATAGAGATACCGGAACGCATCGCTTCCATGAAGCCGAGGGATTTGAGTTTATCGAGAACGAGAACAGTTTCCTTCTTACCAGCTGCTTGTGTGCAACGCCAGATGATGTCACCGATTTGTTTCTTACCGACGGTTTTGTTGTAGAAACCGAGTTCAAGAGGCCAGATTTCGTTGAAGCGAACACGACCCGGAGTGGTTTCGATGATCTTGAGATCCTCTTCTCCGTAGACGGTCTTCTTACCGAAATCTTGGTTACGAATACGGATCCATGAGTGGTAATCGATCTTGCGTGAAGCGATAGCGAACTCAACTTCCGATGAGTTTTCAAACAGTGGCAGGTGCTCTTGTTTGTCACGATCTACTTGAGTGCGGATACCGGCCCATGTGAGGTAGTAAGTTCCAAGAATGATATCCTGGGAAGGAACCGTGATCGGACGACCGGATGCAGGTGAGAAGATGTTGTTAGGTGCAAGCATCAACTGACGGCACTCCATCTGGGCTTCGATCGAGAGTGGAACGTGAACCGCCATTTGGTCACCGTCGAAGTCCGCGTTATAAGCGGTACAAACGAGTGGGTGAACACGGATCGCGGAACCTTCGATAAGTTTCGGTTCGAAAGCTTGGATCGAGAGACGGTGAAGCGTCGGAGCACGGTTGAGAAGGATCGGGTGACCTTTGGTTACTTCCGCGAGGATATCCCAAACTTCTGTCGTCTTGCGATCGATCATCTTCTTGGCTGAACGAACGGTATGGCAGTAGCCAAGTTCTTTCAGGCGGCGAATGATGAATGGTTCGAACAAGGTAAGAGCCATTTTCTTCGGAAGACCGCACTGACCAAGTTTGAGATCGGGACCGATGACGATAACCGAACGACCGGAGTAGTCGACGCGCTTACCGAGAAGGTTCTGACGGAAACGACCGCCTTTTCCTTTGAGCATGTCGCTGAGGGATTTGAGTGGGCGATTACCTGCACCAGTGACGGCGCGGCCGTGACGACCGTTGTCGAAGAGTGCATCGACAGCCTCTTGAAGCATGCGCTTCTCGTTCCGGATAATAACTTCCGGAGTTTTGAGAAGGAGCAAGTTTTTGAGACGGTTGTTACGGTTGATCACACGACGATAGAGATCGTTAAGATCAGAGGTCGCGAAACGTCCACCTTCGAGAGGCACGAGAGGACGAAGGTCAGGAGGAATGACAGGAAGAACTGTTTGAATCATCCACTCAGGACGCGTCTTGGAAGCAGCGAAGCCTTGAGTAATTTTGAGACGCTTCGAAAGCTTCTTCTTGTTCTGCTTGGACTTGGTAGTTCCGAGTTCTTCTTCGAGCTTGGCAGCAAGTGGTGCGAGATCGATCTGCTTGAGCAGTTCCATGATCGCTTCTGCACCCATCATCGCTTTGAATGATCCTTCACCATAGGTGTCTTCTGCTTCGCGAATTTCAACTTCAGTTAGAAGTTGTCCGACTTCGAGAGCGGTGTTACCTTGATCTGTTACAACGTAATCTTCGTAGTAGATAACGCGCTCAAGCTGACGTGCGCTCATATCGAGCATTAAGCCGATGCGGGAAGGCATGCACTTGTAGAACCAGATGTGGGAAACTGGCACTGCGAGTTCGATGTGACCCATACGCTCGCGACGGACGCGGCTGAGGGTGACTTCAACACCGCAACGGTCGCAGACCACGCCTTTGTGTTTGATGCGCTTGTATTTACCGCAAGCACATTCCCAGTCACGGGTTGGTCCGAAAATGCGCTCACAGAAGAGACCGCCTTTTTCTGGCTTGAAGGTCCGGTAGTTAATGGTTTCAGGATTTTTCACTTCACCTTTAGACCAGCTCCGGATGATTTCCGGGGATGCTACGGTGATGGAAACTTGATCGAAGGCTTCTGGACGTTCGTCCACGCCAAAGATTTCGCGAAGGTTATTGTCGACACTCATATTAGGTAGTAGTTCGGGATGTGGGGTTCGGATTCGCGTTTCAAATTACAGGGTGAGATCATCAAGGGAGAAATCATCGACTCCACCGCCAGCGAGCGGTGAACCGTGATTCGATTGACCTTGGCGTCCAGGGCGGACATCCAAGCCGAGCGATTGCATCTCTTTGATGAGAACGTTGAACGATTCCGGAGTTCCGGCTTCGAGGTTGTTATCGCCTTTGACGATCGCTTCGTAGATTCGGGTACGGCCTTGGACATCGTCCGATTTGACCGTGAGGATTTCCTGGAGGGTGTAAGCAGCGCCGTAGGCTTCGAGCGCCCATACCTCCATCTCTCCGAAACGCTGACCACCATATTGCGCTTTACCACCGAGCGGTTGCTGGGTGACGAGCGAGTATGGACCAACGGCACGTGCGTGGATCTTGTCGGCAACAAGGTGGCCGAGTTTGAGCATGTAGATCATTCCGACCACAACCGGGTTGTGGAAAGCTTCACCAGTGCGACCATCATAAAGAGTCGATTTACCAGCGATACTGCCGTCTTTACCGTCACCGATCCAAGTATATCCTGGGGTTTCTGGCTCATTTGGCTTACGCTCGCGGGCTTTTTCTCCACCACCGATGATATTCACACCGTCGACTTTTTTAGCCTCAGACATGAAGTTCCAGATGATGTCTTCTTTGATACCGTCGAAAATTGGGGTCGCAACTTTGAAACCAAGTGCTTTAGCAGCAACACCGAGGTGAGTTTCAAGAACCTGACCGACGTTCATCCGAGAAGGAACGCCGAGTGGGTTGAGGCAGATATCAACCGGAGTTCCGTCGTGAAGATAAGGCATATCTTCTTCAGGAACAATGATTGCAACCACACCTTTGTTACCGTGGCGTCCGGCCATCTTGTCACCGACGGAGAGCTTACGCTTAGCGGCGATAAACACTTTGACTTCTTTGATCACGCCGGGATCGACGTCATCACCAGACTCGAGTGAATCGAGTTTACGTTCACGGTCGGTGTCCAGTTCTTGGAAGCGGCTTTCGAAGGAATTGATGATTTCGACAATCTTGTTACGGATTGGGGAAGGATCGATTTCAATGTGATCGTGAACCGAAGCAAGTTTGCGGAGCAAAGTCTTGGTGATCTTACGGTTGGCAGGGATGATGATTTCGCCGGTCTGTGCGTTCACAACGTCGAGTGGAATTTTCTCACCTAACAGGATGTCAGAGAGTTTTTCCGTGAGGTCGTCGGTGAGCTTATCAGCCTTTTTCTTGTGCTCGTCGTTGATCTTTTTGAGCTGCTTCTTGAGCTCAACAGGATCGACTTTTTCTGCACGTTTCTTAGCAAGGCCGTGTGAGGAGACGCGGACATCTTGAACGATGCCGGTGCAACCCGAAGGAACACGGAGTGAGGTATCTTTCACGTCAGCCGCTTTCTCACCGAAGATGGCGCGAAGGAGGCGCTCTTCAGGAGCAAGCTCGGTTTCGGACTTCGGAGTAATTTTACCAACGAGGATCTCGCCGGGTTTCACTTCGGCACCGATGCGGATGATGCCGTCATGGTCGAGGTTGCGGAGAGCTTCTTCACCGACGTTCGGGATATCACGAGTGATTTCCTCTGGGCCGAGTTTAGTATCACGAGCGGCAACATCGAATTCAGAAATGTGGATCGAGGTGTAAACATCGTCTTTGACTACGCGCTCAGAGATGACGATAGCATCTTCGAAGTTGTAACCGTTCCAAGGCATGAATGCGACAAGGACGTTACGGCCGATGGCAAGCTCGCCATTTTCGGTGTTAGGTCCGTCAGCAAGGACATGGCCCTTTTTGATTTTCTGACCGAGTTTAACGATAGGCTTCTGGTTGATGCAGGTTCCTGCGTTAGAACGCATGAACTTACGCAGCGGGTAAGCGAAGACGCCTTTAGCAACGTTGGTTTTGACTGATTCAGGTTCACTGAGGAATTTCTCATCGGACACTGGAAGTTTACCATCGCTGGTGGTGATGATCATTTCAGCAGTGGCTGCAGCAACGATACCATCGGCTTCAGCAACGACCACAGCGCGGGAGTCACGAGCGGCTTTACCTTCGAGACCGGTTCCGACGAGCGGAGCTTCGGAAACGAGAAGCGGCACACCTTGGCGCTGCATGTTAGAACCCATGAGTGCGCGGTTAGCATCATCGTGTTCAAGGAATGGAATCAGACCAGCAGCAACGGAAACGAGCTGTTTCGGCGAAACGTCCATATAATGAACTTCCGCAGGAGTGGATTCGATGAATTCCCCACGCTCACGAGCATCGATGCGCTCGTTTTCGAACTGGCCGGCCTTGGTGATGACGTTGGACGCCTGGGCGATGAGGTAGTTTTCTTCTTGGTCAGCGGTGAGGTATTCGATTTCGTTGGTAACTTTACCGTTTTTAACTTTGCGGTAAGGAGTCTCGATGAAACCGAACTCGTTGATACGAGCGTAAGTGCACATCGAGTTGATCAGACCGATGTTTGGACCCTCGGGAGTTTCAATCGGGCAGATACGGCCGTAGTGGGAAGGATGAACGTCGCGGACTTCGAAGCCTGCGCGATCGCGGTTCAGACCACCTGGTCCGAGAGCGGAAAGGCGACGTTTGTGAGTCAGCTCGGCCAGAGGGTTAGTCTGGTCCATGAACTGAGAAAGCTGGGAACGACCAAAGAAATCACGCACGACAGCGGAAAGCGCTTTCGGGTTGATGAGTTTCTGTGGGGTCATGCCTTCGATGTTTACATCGAACAAAGTCATACGCTCTTTAACCAAACGCTCAGTGCGGGCAAGACCGACACGGCACTGGTTAGCAAGCAGTTCACCGACAGCACGCACGCGGCGTGAGCCAAGGTGATCGATATCGTCGATGACACCCTCACCTTTTTTCAGTTTGAGGATGTAACGAACAGCTGCGAGGAAATCCTCAGGAACCATGATACGTTGATCGGAATCAACGCTGATGCCGAGCTTCTGGTTGATTTTGTAACGACCTACGCGGGTGAGGTCATATTTCTTCGCATCGAAGAAAAGACGCTTAAGCAAGGCACGAGCATTGGAAGCTGTCGGTGGATCACCTGGGCGAAGTTTGCGATAGATATCTTTGAGAGCCGATTCCTCGTCTTTCGCAGGATCTTTGCGGAGGGATTTGAGAAGGATCTCATCTTCACGTCCGTCGATGACCTCAAGTTTTTTATGACCGAGGCTGACCAATTGTTTCACGATGCCAGCGGTAAGTGGCTCGTAAGCTTTGGCGATGACGAGTTCTCCATCGAGGATGTCTTCGAAAGGAACTTTGTGACCAAGTTCTGCTTCGTCGATTTTGCTACCGAGCGCAAGGTTTTCGATGGAGTAGAAATGGCTGACGATATCGCGGTCAGTTGGGTAGCCGAGAACGCGAAGGAAAGTGGTAGCGAGGAACTTACGACGACGGCGACGGCGATCGAGGTAAACATAGAGAAGATCGTTCGTATCGAACTGCACTTCCAACCATGAACCACGGTCAGGAATGATACGGAAGCTGTGAAGCATTTTTCCGTTAAGGTGCTGAGAAGTCTCGAAGCAGATACCAGGTGAACGATGGAGCTGAGAAACGATAACGCGCTCCGCGCCGTTGATGATGAAAGTACCACGGCGGGTCATCATTGGGAGTTCGCCCATGTAAACGCGCTCTTTCTTCGTGCCGGTTTCGTCCTTCAATTTGAAGGTCACGTAAAGGGCAGCAGAGAACGATTCGCTATTTCGAAGAGAATCGAGAGAAGTGATTTTTGGATCTTCGATGTCGTAAGAAACGAAATCTAATTCAATTGCTTCGTCATACGATTTGATCGGGAAAACTTCGCGAAATACGGCTTGTAAGCCTGAGTCAGCGCGATCTCCTGGAGCGACATCTTTTTGCAAGAAATCGTCGTAAGACCTGCTCTGGACTTCAATGAGGTTAGGTGGGTCAATGACCTCTTCAAATTTACCAAAATAGAGACGTTCAGCCATGGTGTGTGGTGGTGGTGGGTGTTACGAGTTTGAGCCCGAGCCGGTGATGGCGCGAGCAGAGTTGTGATCAGGAGATGTGAGAAGGATACAAATGGTCGAAAGCGACGCGTAATGCCGCAGTTTTCAATGGTGTCACGCGTCGGTTCCGGTTTTGCAAGGTATTGAGTGGTGATTTGAGGAAAAATGCCCGGAGCGGCAAAACCGCTCCGGGTAAAATCCGTAACGAATTACTTGAGCTCGATTTTCGCGCCAGCTTCTTCAAGCTTTTTCTTGGCGGTTTCGGCAGCGTCCTTAGTAACACCTTCGAGGATGTTAGCAGGTGCACTTTCGACGAGTTTTTTGGCATCAGCAAGGCCGAGACCTGGAGCAACTTCACGAACTGCCTTAATGACAGCGATCTTGTTAGCTCCACAGTCGGTGATGACGACATTGAACTCAGTTTTTTCTTCTGCGGCTTCAGCAGGACCAGCGGCGGCAGGGCCAGCGGCCACAGCAGCTGCGGCAGAGACGCCCCAGGTTTCTTCGAGTTGTTTAACGAGGTCGACAGCTTCCAGAACGGTAAGCTTGCCGAGTTCTTCTACGAGGTTTGCAATATTTGACATGTTATTTTCTCCTTTGCGGTATCGTCGCCCCCGGAGCTTCCGGAGATTTCAATTTCCCAGCTAGGAAATCGACGAGGAACCATTGTTAATCAGGCCATTGCGTGGAGACGCGACAGACCATCCGTTCAGATTGTTTATTATTCGGCAGCTGCTGCTGCTTCAGTTGGTTCGGTTTTAGCTTCTTCAGCAGAATCTTTCGATCCTTCCGATTTGAAATGCGCACGTTCTGGATCGAATTTCTCGAGCAAGATACGTGCGATGCGAGTTGCCGGCTCGTTGATGAGGCCGAGAAGTTGTGAGAGAACTGCTTCGCGAGAAGGGATGTCGGCAAGCATTTTGAGCTTGGTCGAATCGAGAATATCGGTTCCAAGGATACCGACCTTCATTTCAGGTTTCTTGAATTCCTTTTCGAAATTCTTGAGAACCTTTGCTGCGGAGAACACTTCTGCATTACCGGTCACGAAAGCAGTTTGACCGACAAGATCGGCACCGACGTCTGGAAGACCTGCTTCGGAAAGGGCTTTGCGCATGTAGCTGTTTTTGGCAACGGTGCACATGGCTCCGCTGTCGTCCAATCGGTTACGAAGTTCGCTGAACTGGGGAACAGTGAGGCCGGTGTAATCGATGACGATCACATAGGGAGACTCATTGACGCGGGACAGCAGGCCATTGATGATGATTTGTTTGTCTGGATTCATAGTCGTTGGGTGCTGGGATTATGCGGTTGCTTTAGCGGTGTAGGATGCTGCCTCAAGTGGCAGACCCGGAAGCATGGATGCAGCAAGAGTCACTGCTTGGACGAAGTTTCCTTTTGCGGATGGTGGTTTGGAACGAACGACACTGTCGAGGAATGCGCGGGCGTTTTCTTCGAGTTGTTTATCGTCGAAGCTAGCCTTACCGATCGCGCCGGAAATATTGCCGTTTTTATCGAGTTTGTAATCAATACGACCAGCTTTAACTTCTTTTACGGCTTTTGCGACATCGTCGGTAACCGTTCCGGTTTTTGGGTTCGGCATCAAACCACGAGGTCCGAGGACACGAGCGATTTTACGGACTTCTGCCATTGCATCTGGAGTGGCGATTGCTGAATCGAAGTCAACGAAGCCGTCTAGAATTTTCTTAATGAGATCTTCGTAACCAACGTATTCAGCACCTGCAGCAACGGCGGCCTCAGCGGCAGCACCTTGTGCAAACACGACGACGCGGACGTTTTTACCAGTTCCATGAGGAAGGGATACGGAGCCACGAACCATTTGGTCGCTTTTCCGTGGGTCAACACCAAGCTTGAAGGAAAGTGTCACTGTAGGAATGAACTTCGGTGCTGGTAGATTCTTCATGGTGCTGATCGCATCCTTGAGAGAATAGGATTTATCGGAGCCAACCTGTTCGGCGGCTTTATTGTA
>CAWUUP010000155.1:0-3884 GCA_963925255.1 uncultured Luteolibacter sp. | reverse complement strand
GCGTCTACCAATTCCGCCACGCGCGCACTTAGGTCAGTCTTTCGACTGGGCGGAAAAGCAACCATGCCGTCGGAAACTTGGCAATCACCATTTTCTCTGTGGTGTCCACGCACTCACAATAGGGAGAATTGAACCGCTGATGGACGCAGATTCACGCAGATGAAGAGAAGAGATTCTGAAGGTTCCTCCGGAGCGATTGACTTCCTGGCTGCTATCGAGGTCAAAAGGCCGCTTCCCGCTTCCCGATTAACGTCCATCAGCGGTTCAATTTCCCAAACCTGCCGGCCCCCGGCAGCGCATCATTCCCAAAAACGTTTTCGATGCGTGTCACCTTGGGCTTCTCGCCCTCGGAAACCTCGACCTCGATCACATCGAACCGCCACGGCACCTCGCGAGTTCCAAGCCGCCGCAGCCATTCATTTGCCCCACGTTGGATGAGTGACTGCTTCTTGCGATTCACTGCCGCCAAGCCTCGCATCACCGAATCTTTCCGACGCGTTTTGACTTCGGTGAATAAAATTTGGTGCCCATGCCTCGCCACGATATCGACTTCTCCGCCCTTGCGTCCCTTGAAATTTCTGGCGAGCACTTTGCAGTTGTTCGAGCGTAGCCAATCGACTGCGACTTTTTCGCCGTAATCCCCCGTCCATTTCCGCGCACCGGATGGTCCGTTGTTAGAGTGGAAGGGAGAGTTGAGATACCGGCTGAAACGACCGACGATGATAGCGACAAGGCCCATGATGTTTTAGTGCTTCGATGTGTTTCTTAGTGCCGTAGCCTTGATGGCGTTCGAAACCGTAGAGGGGGAATTCCGCGGCGATCATTTCCATAATATGGTCTCTTGTCACCTTCGCAATCACACTGGCTGCTGCGATGGATAACGACAGCCCATCGCCTTTCACCAAGGCCTCGTGTTCGATCGAAAGCCCTTTGACTGGCAAACCATCGATCAGCGCGATATCGGGACGGACTTTCAGCGCCTCCAGCGCCAAGCCCATCGCGCGATGCGTCGCTCGTAAGATATTGATCTGGTCAATCTCATCCGCCTCAACCGTCGCCACCGCCCAGATCACCTCGGGATTTCCTGTGATTTCCGCATAGAGTAAATCACGTTTTTTCTTCGAGAGCTTCTTAGAATCGTCCAATAACGGACAAGTGAAGGATCTCGGCAAAATCACCGCCGCAGCCGCCACTGGCCCAGCCAAAGGCCCACGCCCCGCCTCATCAACCCCCGCAATCTTACCGAACCCCTTGGCAATAAGAATATCCTCATGTGAAAAATCCGGCATAACAACACCAGCAGTCCAATCCACGAAGCCACAGACATAAAGCGAAAAGTCTTGTTCGACCACACGGCAGGGTCGTTTTGATAAAATGACCGATTGGTTTTGACGCGTTAGATATCGGTCGTTTTATCAAAACGACCCTACCAATCTCATCTTCAAACCTTGCGTCTCTTCTTTTCTCCCTTAATTGTTTCATTGCGAAAGCCTTCTCCCTCCTCATAAATCATCCGCGTAACGCAGGACATAACGCATCTTCCCCTCATGCCACAAACGCCATCCCACCCTTCGATCACCGCGCCACTCGATCCAGGCTTCAAACCTGCGATCCTTTTCAACCGTGAGTATCAAAAAAATCTCCACAGCTCAGGAAAAGGTGTTCCGCTGGTTTTAGGCCTAGAACGCGAAAACGGTCTGATTTCTCGTTTCGAAACTCATGTCGCTCCCACCGCAGATCCTACGACGCTATTCTATGTTGAGCGTCTCGTGAAATTTCTGATCTGGTCACGTGGTGGTTGGAAACTTCACTTCGGTGGTCCGAAGGCAATGGGTGAAGCGATTCAAAAAACTTATTCATCACGCGGTGCGCGCAAGTTCGACTGCAAGATGATGGCACTGGCCTATGGCCGTGATTTCACAGTCCACCTCACAACCGCTGCGAAAGTTCCCGCTGCGAAAGACATGGAAGTTGCAGCAGGTGGTCACCTCGCTGGTTGCCGTATCGGATTTGATCTTGGTGCCAGCGATTACAAAGTCTCCGCCGTGATCGATGGCGAGGCCGTGTTCACCGCAGAAACTCCTTGGGATCCAAAAAACCAGAGCAATCCCGAATATCATTACCATCACCTCTCCTCAGCACTTCACCGCGCTGCCGCATGCATGCCTCGGGTCGATGCGATTGGGGGAAGCTCCGCCGGTATCATCGTCGATAACGAAATCCGCGTAGCCTCCTTACTCCGCTCGATTCCCAAAAAGCACTTCGCAACCGCCGCTGCCGTTTTCAAACGCATTGCGAAAGAATGGAACGTGCCCCTCGTCACGATGAACGATGGTGATGTCACCGCCCTAGCTGGCGCGATGTCTTTAAAAGAAAAAGGCATGTTAGGTGTTGCTATGGGTTCCAGTGAAGCCGTCGGTTTCATGGATAAGCGCGGACGCATCCTCGGCTGGCTCAACGAGCTCGCCTTCGCTCCCGTCGATTACAACACCAAAGCCCCCGCCGATGAATGGTCAGGCGACTTCGGGGTTGGCGCCTTGTATTTCTCCCAACAAGCGGTCAATAAACTCCTACCCGCCGCGAAAATCAAACTTCCGACAAAAATGGATCTGCCAGAGCGCCTCATTGAGGTTCAGAAGCTCATGCTCGCCGGAGACGAGCGTGCCGCGAAGATCTACGAGACCATCGGCGTCTACCTCGGCTACACCATCCCGCATTACCTCGATTTCTACGATTACGACCACATGCTTATCCTCGGCCGCGTTACCACTGGCGAGGGCGGCGACATCGTTTTGAAGAAAGCAGCGGAAGTCATGAAACAAGACTTCCCGAAATGTGCAGATCGGATTCAAATGCACGTTCCCGATGAAAAGACGCGTCGGGTCGGCCAAGCAGTTGCTGCTGCCAGCCTTCCAAAACTGAAAAAATAAACTCATGCAGCTGCACCAATCCACAGCGGAAATTTTCATCCCCGACCAATTACCTGTCTCAGAGGCTTTGGAGCGTATCACCCATCTCGGGATCGGCGCCCACCAAGACGATCTCGAGTTCATGGCGTTTCATGGTATTGTGAAATGTTTCTCCAGCAACGATCTCTGGTTCGGTGGAGTGACTTGTTCCGATGGAGCCGGTAGCTCGCGGGTGGGTCCTTACATAGCTTGCAGCGATGCGGAAATGATGTCCATCCGCCGTAAGGAGCAAAACGACGCGGCCATCATCGGAAATTACGGAGCGATGTTTCAGCTCGATCATCCCAGCAGCACGATCAAATCCCCTTCCGATACTTCGCTCAAAGAAGATCTATTAGCCATTCTCAGCGCGACCCAACCCGAAGTCGTTTACACTCACAATCTCGCTGACAAACACGACACCCACATCGGTGTCACCGTCGCGGCCATCCAAGCGATGCGTGAACTTCCGCAAGACCAACGTCCTAGCCAAGTCATCGGCTGCGAGGTATGGAGAAATCTCGATTGGTTAGACGACAATGAAAAAATCATTATGGACGTCAGTGGTCACGACGACCTCGCTGCTGCGATGAACGGCGTGTTCGATTCCCAAATCGCTGGCGGGAAACGCTACGATCTCGCTATCGCTGGCCGACGCGCCGCGAACGCCACGTTCTTCGATTCACATTCCACCGACGCCGCAACGCAGGTCATCTTCGGAATCGATCTCACTCCGCTGATCGCGGATCCCACAACCGACATCGCCGATTTTATCTGCTCATTTATTGAGCGTTTCGAAAACGACGTTAGAAACAAGATCACTCAGCAACTCGGATAAAATTTATGGAAATCATCATTCAGGAAACCTCTCAAGATGCAGCCAATGTTGCTGCATCGATCATTGCAAAATTATTGAATGAAAAGCCAAATGCAGTG
>CAWUUP010000154.1:0-5122 GCA_963925255.1 uncultured Luteolibacter sp. | reverse complement strand
GATTCTCAACCTCGGCGTAAAATTTTCCACTCACGCCCTCTGGCAAGGAAACGAGGATTTCGATTTCTTAGTCGCCATTCTAGCCATCGCATCGTTCCTTGCGATGTGGCGCTTCAAAATCCCGTTCACCACCGTCCTCGGCGCTTGTGCCGTGTTGGGCTTGGCTTCGATGTGGTGGAAGTGAGTCGAGATGAGTTCGGGCTTTTTCTTGCAGGGAAGGAGGAGGATGTGGAGAAGATGAGTGTTTTTAATGATGGGATATTTCGAGCTCCTCTCCTCCTATTTCTCCTCCCTCCCTGTATCTCATGCCCGAAAAAACGAAAGACCCTGCCTTAGCCTCCCGCTCCAATAATCCGAGAACCCACTCTTTCTTGGAATTTAAAATTTAGAATTTCTCTTCGAGATTGAACTTTGAAACTTGAAAATTAGAGTCTGCGCATGCGCACCCTCATCAAGCACGTCCTCGCTCGCACGGAATCTGCGGATAGTTTAGTTGTTGCGGGATGGGTGCGCACTCGGCGGGACTCGAAAGGCTTTTCATTTATTGAGCTTAATGACGGCTCTTGTTTGGGAAATCTGCAGATCATCGCTGATGCGGGAATTCCGGGATACGAGGACGTCCAGAAAATGGCGACCGGCGCCTCAGTGAGCGTTTCTGGAAAACTCGTCGCCTCGCCAGCACAAGGCCAAGATTGGGAAATGCAGGCAACGGAGATCCGATTGGTCGGAGAAGTGCCTGAAGATTATCCGCTTCAGAAAAAAGGTCACTCACAGGAGTTTCTACGCTCGATCGCGCACTTACGCCCGCGCACGAATTTGTTCGGAGCCACGTTCCGCATCCGCTCGCGCATGGCTTTTGCGATCCATCGGTTTTTCCAAGAACGCGACTTCGTCTATGTCCATACGCCAATCGTCACTGCCAGTGATTGCGAAGGTGCAGGCGAGATGTTTCGGGTGACAACTCTACCAGACAGTCAAATTTCTAAAGACACCGAGGACTTTTTCGGCAAGCGTGCTTACCTCACGGTATCGGGTCAGCTGGAAGGTGAGACTTTCGCCTGCGCGCTTTCTAACATCTACACCTTCGGTCCGACTTTTCGTGCGGAAAATTCTAACACCTCTCGCCACGCTGCAGAGTTTTGGATGGTCGAGCCTGAGATGGCTTTCTGTGATCTCGCAGGCGATATGGATTGCGCCGAGCAAATGATCAAATTCTTAGTCAGCGAGGCGCTTGCCGATCCTGATCTCTCCATCTTTGAAAAATTTATCGATAAGGGTTTGCGCGCACGTCTTGAACACGTCGTCGAGAAACCATTCCAGCGCATCACTTATACCGATGCGGTGAAACTATTAGAAAGCTCCGGCAAGGAATTCCAATACCCCGTGAAATATGGGCTCAATCTTCAGTCCGAGCACGAGCGTTGGCTGACGGAAGAATATTTCAAACAGCCAACCACGGTTTACAACTACCCGAAAGAAATCAAACCGTTCTACATGCGCCTTAACGAAGATGGTAAAACCGTCACGGCCATGGATCTGCTGGTGCCTGGTATCGGAGAAATCATCGGCGGCTCCCAGCGTGAGGAGCGTTACGATGTGTTGTTAGAAAATTTCAAGCATCACAACATCGATCCTGAATCCTATTCTTGGTATGCAGATCTCCGTAAATACGGAACGGTTCCACACGCGGGATTCGGCCTCGGTTTTGAGCGCTTGCTGATGTTTGTCACCGGGATTCAAAACATCCGCGATGTCATCCCTTTTCCAAGAACACCGGGGCATTGTGAGTTTTAATTATTCACCATACCCACGCATCAGGCGCCGGACGTTTTGCCCCTTGCCGAAAAGCACAAGGATATCATCGACCTCGTGGCGCGGTTGGCCGCGAAGCTTGGAATGTCGTGCTTGAATCGCGAATTTTCCATGATAAGTTCGTTTTCTGATTTGATCACAACCCGCCAAATCCTGCTGTTTACTGCGTTGTCCTGCTTCCTCCACGGGGGGCTCGTGGCAGCGGAGACTACGTCCGTGGAAGTCTTCGTGGACCAGGATCAGCAAGCCCAGCAAGGGCTTAATCTCACGATACCGGCGGAAACCAACGACCTGCGTTTCTTTGTGAAACCCAGAGCGCTGTCCGTGCGTTACAAACTCGAAGGCTTCGATGAGGTTTGGAGCCAACAAGCGGATACCATTTTCCTCCGGGTGGTGTTCTTTAATCAGAAGGGTGACCCGATCCAAGTGGACCCCTTCCCCGCCAGCGGTCGCAGTGCGGGCTGGAGAAAAACGATCGGGGACTCCGATTTCACCCGTCGGGTGGAAGGGGTTACCGTGCCACCTGACGCGGTCTCCATGTCCCTCACCATGACCACCGCCGGACCCGCTACACTCATCGGGATCTATGCAATCAGGGATATGAGGGTTTCCTCGATGGGGAGATCTGGGTCCACCGCCAAGGTTCTGATGTCCAACAGCGGATTCCCGAAAGGATCCAATGTGGTGTGGAACAAGTCCGGCACCCATGCCTCGATGGCAAGCGAACTCGTGCCTGACAACCAGAAGGATTCATCTCCGATCCTCCTGATCGTCGATGACGACATCAACGCCCATGCCGACTGGGTGACCCGGCTCCAGATACCTCCTGACATCGCTGGCCGCGAAAACTTGGAAATCAGCTGGAAAGAAGCCTACAGCACGGGCTTAGGCGGCAACTTCTCGGCGATCTACAAGCACCTGCCCGCCGGCAAATACCGGTTCGTGGTGGAAGACCTCTCATTGACGGGAGAATCCCTGAAATCCGCTACCGCCATCTCGCTGGTCATACCAACGGTCTTCTGGAAGAGTTTTTGGTTTTGGGGGATAGGCGCCTTGGTCACGGCAATTCTTTCGATCTTGATCGGACGTTATTTGATCCGTCGCAGAATCCGCCTCCACCTCGACCAGGAGCGGATGATTTCCGAAGAGCGGAGGCGCATCGCGCTGGATCTACATGACGACATTGGCACCCGTGTCTCACACATCTCGCTGTTAGCCTCCCACGCGGACAACACCATCCAGCATAAGGAAGCTAGCAAGGCTTTTGAACAAATCTCCTCCATGTCACGTGACCTGATCGGCGCCCTGTCGGAAACCGTCTGGATGCTCAACTCAAAAAACGACGACCTCGAATCCCTCGTCGATTTCCTTTACCGGCTGGTCAACGAACTGTGTCGGCTTAAGAAAATTCGGTGCCGGGTAGATGCAGTATACATCACGGAGAACCAACCCATCAGCTACGAGTTCAGGCATAACGTGAGCCTCGCGGTGAAGGAGAGCGTGAACAACGTGCTGAAGCATTCCCAGGCCACTGAGCTCGACATGAAGATCGGGCTGGAAAAGAACGTTCTCGTGATTACCATCAACGACAACGGCATCGGCATCACGGAAGAATCCCGCAGCACCGGCCTCGGGCTCGAAAACCTCAAGCTCCGCATGAAATCCATCGGTGGCACCTGCAGGTTCGAACACCTCGCGGAAGGCGGCCTGCGGATCCTGTTCACCGCGCCGTTGATAATAATCCCCAAACCCAGACCCGAATGATCCCCAAAAAAAAGACCGTCATGATCGTGGAAGACGATCTACTGCTCCAGCAGCACCTCATCGAGATCATCAAGGTCGCTGAGGACATCACCTGCCTGGGCGCAGTCTCTTCCGCCGAAGAAGCCGAGAAAAAAATCCCCTCGCTCTATCCGGATGTCGTCCTGATGGACATCAATTTACCTGGAAAGTCAGGCATCGACTGCATCCGTGGGCTGAAGAAGCAACTGCCAGGAGTCGAAGTGGTGATGCTCACCGCCTACGAAGAGGAGGACAACATCTTCCGGGCACTCAAGGAAGGCGCGAGCGGTTATCTTATTAAATCCAGTAATTCAAATGACATCCTTGGCGCGATTCGAGATGTTTTCGCCGGCGAGTCTCCGTTTTCCGGACCCATCGCCCGCAAGATGGCGATGTATTTCCGGGAAGAGCGGGAAACCGAGGACGAACGGGAAACCCTTTCCCCGCGCGAAACCGAGGTCCTCAAGCTCCTAGCCGCCGGATACATCCACAAGGAAGTGGCGGATCAACTAGACCTCACGGTGCCCACCGTCCGGACTTACGTGAAGCGTATCTGCTTCAAACTACATGTGCGTAGCAAGGTTGAGGCGATCATCAAATATCTGTCTTGATCGTCAGGTCAGCTTGGGCATGCCGCGGGCTTCCATCTCCTGCATGTTTCAGTCGATCTTCTCACGGAGGCGGACGGCGAGGTTGCCGATAAACACCTAGCCGAAGCCTTCGTTGAGCGCGACATCCGCCGAGAATTAATAGGCGATGGTCGATTGCCCAGAAAGCGGAGTAAATGATGGTCCGTTTCTGATGAAG
The DNA here is from genome assembly GCA_963925255.1 of uncultured Luteolibacter sp. GTDB lineage: Bacteria > Verrucomicrobiota > Verrucomicrobiia > Verrucomicrobiales > Akkermansiaceae > Luteolibacter. The sequence continues at coordinate 721 of CAWUUP010000154.1, read as the reverse complement.
TCTGTCAGTCGTTTTTAGTAGATTCTGGGCGCTTGGGAACCGGGTTCTGCATGGCGCGCTCGCCACGGAGCAAGCGTCCGCCTTCGCCCGTCAGCCAGAGGTAGTGATCGCTGGGAAGTCCTTCGTAGGTAACAAACGGGTTTGCGCCACCCGGTGGGTCGTTGGTGCATTTGAAGATGGAGGTTCCTTCGTCAACCTCATCAAACATAGCGACATAGACCATGGAGGCACCGGCTTTTTTGGCGCCGATAAATTGAGACCAGAGGAATTCCCCCTTGAGCCTGGGAATCCGATCGAAAGGATCTTCCGGCTTCATGTTATGCCAACTGAATCCCGGAAAGACCACCGGCAGGAAATCAATCGACCGCTCGCGGCACCAACTGATGTCCGCCGTGTAATAGTTAGCGGCGTGGGCGCTTGCTTCGGCGGGAGTGGAGTAACGTCCGGGTGTCCAGGGGTTGATGACATCAGCGAGTTTCAGTAAGTCATGGAATGCCAGGTTGGTGGTAGCATCTCGGTCTTGATCGCGCCACCCCGTGGGCACGCCGAGCATGACCGAGCAGCCATCGGCTTTGAAAAACTCGACTAACGCACGGCATTCTTGGAGCGTGTATTCACGACGGTCGTTGAAACCGATCCCCCAGATCGCGACGAGAGGCTTGCCCTCGTGGTGCAGGTAGGCGGGGTCCCGGCCCATATTCATCCGGTTCCGGAGCATCTT
>CAWUUP010000153.1:0-16162 GCA_963925255.1 uncultured Luteolibacter sp. | reverse complement strand
TGATTGCGGCGCTGTTAAAGATGGGATGCTCGTATTCGAGTTCGTGATAAATTTTTTCTGGGGCGATCTCTCCTGGCGGATTGATGGAGACAAAGTAATTCTCATTTTCCGACACTCCTTGTAGACTGTTCATCCAGTAATGCGTGGAGTGTTTACCTGATGGCTCGACACGGTAGTTCCACGATGCCCATGCGAGTTTGGTCTGGGGCATGAAGCGAGGATCGGTGTGTATGACCGCTCTGTTGGGTTGATAGTTGAAATGACTGAGAACATCGCTTTCGAGTGGAGTAGGAGATTCTAAGAGTTTTAGCGATTGGTCTCCATGCGAGGCAAAGATGATTTGGTCAAAATGCTGTGATGTTCCATCAGCGAGGGTGACTTTGTTTTCGGCGGAAACACTCCGGACAGGATTTCCCGTCACGATTTGTGTTTTAAAAGGAGCGATGATTTTTTCAACGTATTGGCGAGATCCATCAACGACAGTTCGCCAAGGATGTTGGGTGTCGAGACCGAGGAAGCCGTGGTTGAACCAGAAGCGCATGAGGGTTTTGGCTGGGAAATCATAAATGCGTTCCGGCGGGGAAGACCAAACGGCAGCAGCCATCGGAGAGAGATACCAATTGAGGAAATCTTGGCCGTAAGATCTTGCTTTTACGTAATCGGCAAGGGATAGATCTCCAAATTTTGGGTTAGCGAGTTCCTCGACCGTTTCTTTGTTGAAGCGATTGATCTGGAGAAGCATTTTCCAGAAACGTGGGCGAAGCAGGTTTTTGCGTTGAGCGAAAAGGAGGTTGAGAGATCCGCCATTGAACTCCACGTCGGCGGGGATGTGTTGAACAGAAAACGACATCGCGGTGGGCTTAGTTTCCACATCGAGTTCTTTAAAAAGCCGCGTCAGGTGAGGATAAGTGACCTCATTGTAAACCATGAATCCAGTATCCAACGGGAGCTGCTTTCCATGTTCCGAAACGGTTACCGTATTCGAATGTCCTCCGATGCGGTGGTCTTTTTCAAACAAGGTAATGTTGTAATGGCGATGCAAGAAATGCGCGCAAGCGAGTCCAGAGATTCCTGTTCCGATGATGGCGATTTTTTTTTGCAAACCAGGTTGTTGGGTAGGAATTTTTCAACGCAGAGTAGCAAAGAACACAGAGGGAACGCAAAGCTCGATAAGCAAAAATCCAGACATGATTAAAAATAAATCGTAATTATTTGGGAGTGTTGTTTTTGGCTTCTTCTAGGACAGCCTGCGGAACGGGACGTAGATCCCAGACTAAACCAAATATGGAGAGGAATTTCAGGATATAATAGGTAGGATCGATTTCGTGGGGCAGGAAACCTTGGCGGGTGGAGTGCGGAAAGCGGTGATGGTTGTTGTGCCAGCCTTCACCGAGTGTGATGAGCGCTAGAAAAAAATTGTTTCGTGAATCGTCCTCGGTATTGAAGCGGCGTTTCCCCCAGATGTGCGCTAGGGAATTAATAAACAAGGTTCCGTGAAGCAGGACGGTGGTAGAAATGAAGAATGTCCAGGTAAAGAACTGCCACATAGTCGTGCCGAGAGATGGCGCGAAAGTTTCTAGTGCCCAACCGATAGCGAGCATCACGACGCCGAAGGCGATGGGGACGATTTGATCGAAGCGATTAAGAAACACCAGCTCGGAAAATTTCACGAGATCAGGGATGGCTTTATAGTTGGTTGGAAAATTTCGTTTTGAGGTTAGCCATCCAATATGAGACCAAAGAAAACCACTGATGCGGGGGGAGTGAATGTCTTCTTCTTCGTCGGAATGCTTGTGATGGTGACGATGCGTTGCCGCCCACCAGAGTGAGCCGCGCTGCATTGATGTGTTACCGATGACGGCGAGGACAAACTGGAAGGCGCGGGAGGTTTTGTAAGAGCGATGAGAAAAGTAGCGGTGATAAAAGCCAGTAATTGCAAACATACGGATGAAGTAGAGTGCGACGGCTGCGATCACCGCGATGGGACTGATACCAACCCAGATCACGGCGAAGCAGCCAAGGTGTAAAAAGATAAAGGGCATCGTTCGTTGCCAATCAATCTTATCGGGAAGCGTCGATGGGTCAGGTTCACCGGGAGCTCGGTAGTCGGAATCCCACCAATGACCGATCATGGTGGTGAATGCTTTGATACGAGATGTCATGGGTAACGATTTATTTTTCAAAGCGGCGACGGATCGATTCGATAACTCCACCGAGGACTGGAATTTGTCCATAGATGTTGGTGCCGGAATCCCAGAAATCTTGATGCATGATAACTTGTCCGGCGGAGTTGAAGCGGACGTGACTCATGCCGATGGATTCGACTGGTTTTCCGCCATTCAATTTTGGAGCGGTGAAAACCATGGTCCAGCGCACGTAGTTATCATTTCCGGATGAGACTGTATCATCAACCGTGACCTGGTATTGGGTCATTGTCTCTGCCGTTTTGAGGAAATAAGCTTTGATCTGCTCAACTCCATGGTGTGTGACGAGGGTGTCGTTCAGATAGGCATTTGGTGCGTAAACCTCCCCAGCGTTGGCTTTCACGTATGCTTCATCGTCGATTTTTTGAAGAAACGTCGTGAAGGCATTGAGTGCTTTCTCGTTTCCAGGGGCCGAATCCTGGGTTTTTGAGAGGACGGTTTTGTATTCCTCGACCCGCGTTGTGGAGTCGAAATGTGGAGCGCAGGCGGGGATGAGGATCGCGATTACAAACAGCGCGAGGAGCAGAATGGGAATGTTTTGTAGCAGCATTTTTAAAGACATTCTAGATAATAGCACCTTTTGTTCTGAGCGCTACTAGTAGTCTGCGAGTTTTTTTTCAACTCTCAAAATAGGTATAGCCCCCAAGGCCGTCTCGATAGAGATCCATGATTTCTTTGCGCTCTTTAGGTGAGATTCGGCCGTCGGTTACAGCTTTTTCAGCAAAGTTGCGGAATTTCGAGACGAGTTCTTTCGGGTCGAATTCGACGTATGAGAGCACATCGGCAACCGTATCACCCTCGACTTCGTGAGTGTATACGGGTTTTCCTTTTTCGAGATGTACGCCAACAACGTTAGTATCTCCGAGGAGATTGTGAAGATCACCGAGGGTCTCTTGATAGGCGCCGACGAGGAAGATTCCGATGTAATAAGGCTCATCGGCCTTGAGTTCGTGTAGTGGAAGAATCTTCGCGACGTCTTCTTTATTGATGAAGCGGTCGATCTTGCCATCGCAGTCGCAGGTGATGTCTGCGAGAACGGCGCGGTGCTTGGGTTTCTCGTTAAGGCGATGGATCGGCAAGATAGGAAAAAGTTGGTCAATTGCCCATGAGTCGGGAAGGGATTGAAAGAGAGAGAAATTTCCGTAATAGAAATCGGCGAGGCCGTTGGAGAGTTCTACGAGATCCTCCGGCACATCGTCCATGTCCGAGATCATGTTAGAAATGCGAGTGAGGATATGCCAATACCATGCCTCTGCGAGGCCTCGCTCGCGTAGTGTTGCTGCGCCGTAAAGGAACATGGCGCGGACTTCGTCGCGGTAGTAGACCGCGTCATTCATTGCCTCTTGAAGGTTCTTTTTGGTGAGGGTCTTATTGACGTGGAAGAGGTTAACAAGGTTTTGCTGGGCTTTTTCCGGCATTTCCGGTTCCTTATCGGTGGTCTGCGCTGAGGTCACATCGAGAATATTGAAGACGAGCACTGAGTAGTAGGATACAACAGCGCGGCCGGATTCGGAAATTAGATTGGGATGAGCCACGCCGACGCGATCACATTGTTGCGCGACGACTTCGACAATGTCGGTGCAGTATTCTTGGATGGAGTAATTGCAAGATGAGGCGAAGTTTGTATGCGACCCATCGTAGTCGACTGCCATGCCGCCGCCCATGTCGAGCACGCCCATCGGTGCGCCTTCTTTGACGAGATCGCAATAAATCCGAACCGCTTCGGTCGCGCCTTCACGGATCGAGGCGATGTTGGGAATCTGACTTCCTTGATGGTAATGCAACATTTTCAAGCAAGGTAGGTGACCGCTGGATTTAAGCGAATCGACAACATCGATGACTTGAGCTGCGTTGAGACCGAAAACGGAGTTGTCGCCAGCAGATTCTTGCCAGTGACCGGAGCCCTTGGTGGAAAGGCGGATGCGGATACCGAGGTTGGGCAGAATGCCAATTTTGCGAGAACGCTCGAGAATGAGATTCAGCTCGCTAGGCATTTCTAAGACCAACATGATCTTCATGCCCATTTTCTGGGAGTGCAGAGCGAGGTCGATAAACTCTTTGTCCTTATAGCCGTTACAAATAATGTAGGCTTCTGGGTCGTGCATGTGAGCGAGAGCGGCGATGAGTTCTGGCTTGGATCCAGCCTCGAGGCCGTAGTGATATTTTTTTCCGAACTCAGCTATTTCTTCGATAACCTGCCGCTGTTGGTTCACCTTGATCGGGTAAACGCCGCGATAGTTTCCTTGGAATTTTGTCACTCTAATTGCCTCGCTAAACGCTTCGTTGATTTCGGTGATGCGGGAATGCAGGAGGTCACGGAAACGTAGGAGAACTGGAAGATGAGTGCCGCGATCTCGCAGGCCTTCGATCACGTTATAGAGGGAAACTTTAGCAATGTCTTCACCGTCTTCGAGCTTAACGGTCACGTGTCCGTCTTTGTTGATTCCGAAAAATTTATGTCCCCACGCTTCGACTCCGTAGAGTTCAGATGACTGCTCTGCTGACCAACCTTTGGCAGGTTTGGTTTTGGATGGCTTGGTTGAAGGGGCGGTGGATGGCGGAATCACGGGTGAAAGCTGCATGATTAAAGCAAAACTTCAAACTTCAATTTAGGGTTTTCACCGTTACTCATTCGGGAGGTAAGCCGCGTCCCTGTCGATTTGGAAAGTCCACTCGAGGGGTTTCTCGGTGGGTTTTCCTTCCAGATCCTTCCAAGTGACCAACACGGTGCAGGTCTTATTGCGCAAGCGGCGCTTCACCTGCCACGAGAAGAGTTTTCCTGCACTGGCATAATTTGCAGGAACTTCTCCAAAGCCAGAGACCTGCATTTTCAGGGTTTGGGGATCAATATGAGTCGCCGTGGTGAAATCCACTTCGATGTTGGGTTGGCGCGAGTTGATGATCGCACCAGGCTGTGGAATGACCGGAAACTCTAACGTTTTTGCCGCTCCCTCGACTAAGCCCCCAGCGGAATTTGCCGCGGTGTCTCGGAAGTTGATCGCGAATTCAAAAATTTTGTCATAGTTCCCAAGGATGATGTAGCGGGGAAGGAGGTTGTTTGGGAGGTCTCGATTCACTTTTCCGGGCTGAACGGTGAAGAGGTGCGAATAGCCAACCTGCTCTGCCTTGGTCAGCATTTCATCGGTGTAAAACCCGCCCGGATAAGCGTATAACGGAATATTTTTTTTGAATTGTTTTTCGAGGAAACGTTTGGATTCTCGCATTTCGACTTCGAGGAACTTGTCGTATTCCTGTATGCCGGTTTTCTGATATTTTTTTACCGTTTGGGGATAAGGATGGGTCGTTGAGTGGCTGCCGATGGTTGCTCGGTGTTTCAGCATATCTTTAGCCATGGTTGTGGTCATGGCTTTACTTCCACCATCAAGGTAGTCCTTGTAGATAAAGATAGTGAAAGGGTAGCCGAACTCTTTAAGGATGGGGTAAGCATCGGTGTAAACGGACTTCCAGCCATCATCGATCGTGATCACAACAGATTTCGAGGGGATCGTTTTATCTCCGTTTTTCCATGCGATGAAGTCGGACATGGGAATGACGGCAAGACCGAGGTCACGTATGGTTTGCATTTGCTCACGAAATTTAGAGGTGCGGATACGCATCCCAGTCTCCTGCTCAGTTTCCGAGAAATCATGGTAGCCTAGAATTGCTACGCGGACTCCATCATCAGAGCGCTCTTCTTCAGTCAGAGAGGGATTTGGGGTGGTGGGTTGAGGTTCCGCCACTTGGCAAAATGCAGCTGCCGTGAGGGCAAGCCAGAGACATATCGAGTGGAGAAAGGACGTCATGGCTGGAAAACTATCCCGTAGAGCTTAGCTTGTAAACCCAGCTCTTGGAGCACTGAGTTTTGAGCTAAGAGCGGGGAGTTTAAAATTTAGGATTTCCCTCGTGTGCATGCTTGCCATGGGTGAGGGGAACGCCATAGTTTCGAGTTAGATGGCTAATTTCTTCGCACAACTGGAATTCAAATTTCCTAAATGGATGCGTGGATCGAGGCTACCGAAAGTAAAAAGTAGTTCGGCCGTTGCTTCTGATAAGTCAGACTCAGGCATGACTGTTTGGTGTCGTGAACAAGCGATGTCTTTAGGCTTACCTGAGCTATCGAGAAAAGTTTGCGTGGTGTGGAATCCAAGAATGCGCACAACGGCTGGACGCGCGTGGTGGCCTTCGCGCTTGATTGAGATTAACCCTAAGCTGAAAGATCTATCAGAAACAGAAGTTTGGAGAACGTTAAAACATGAGTTCGCTCATTTGCTTGCGTTCGAACGTTGTGGGCGTCGTCAAATTGATCCTCACGGAATTGAATGGCAGATGGCTTGCTCGGAACTCGGAATTCCGGGTGAGAGCGCGCGTCATTCGCTACCACTTAAAGGTCGTAGAATGAAACGTAAATATATTTACGTTTGCCCATCTTGCTTTTCTGAAATCAAAAGAGTACGGCTAATGCAACGCGCGGTGGCTTGTTATTCCTGCTGCAAGAAATTCAATTCAGGAAATTACCACGAGCGTTTCCGCTTGATCAGAAACTCGCTTTGAAGCTCTGCGCGCAGGTCCGTTTTTATGGATAACAAAATTTGTTGAATCATTTTCAACAGCCGTGCCGCTTTCATTTGCGAAAACAGAAATAGCAATTAACTACTCAATATGAACATTGATTTCATCACAACTTCTCACTTAGGTTTCATCATGGGCTATTCGCCGACACTCGTGATAGTTTTCATCGCAACGGCGATAGTGAGTTGGCTGGTTAGTCACACCATGAAGCGGCGTTTTATGGAGTATTCTCAGATTCCAGTTCGGTATTCTGGAGCTCAGATTGCGCAGATGATGCTGAGTGAAAATGGTATCAATGATGTCCAAGTGATTAGCACACCTGGTAAGCTGACGGATCATTACGATCCTAAGACGCGCACGGTAAACTTGAGTGAATCGGTTTATGGGATGAATACAATTGCAGCAGCAGCGGTTGCGGCTCACGAATGTGGACACGCGGTTCAGCATCAGAAAGCGTATGTATGGCTGACGATGCGCTCGAAAATGGTTCCGGCTGTGCAGTTTTCAGGCACTGCATTGAATTTTATCATGATCGCCGGTATGCTCGGAGCGGTATTTTTACATACCCCGTTATTTCTATACATCTGGGTCTGCCTATTTGCGATCACGACCCTGTTTTCCTTTGTGACTCTGCCGGTGGAATTCGATGCCAGCAGACGCGCGCTTGCTTGGCTTGGAAAATCTGGTGTGTCTTCATCCATCGATCATGAAAAAGCGAAGAACGCGCTTTTTTGGGCAGCGATGACTTACGTTGTAGCCGCGCTTGGATCTCTGGCGATGCTTCTCTACTACGTCTCCATGTTGTTAGGACGTAGGAATTAGAGAAGTTTTAGCGATTCCTCATTCGTAAACCAAGGTGTTAGTCGCCGTGCTTTCTTTATCCCTGCGGAAGTGGATCCAGTAAGCGGAGAATGAATCGGGAAAGGTGTAGGTTGCTTTGCTTTCGAACTTGAAGCTCATCTGGGGAGGTCGGAGATCGGGTGTCCTGCGGGTTTATCGCCGTCACGTTTCACGACACCTATCAACCTCCTGGAAACCAGCTCGGCTCATTACCGAGCTTTCATTTGTACTGCAGCCACTGCCAGGGATTCCTTATTTCGGTGGTTCATCCGCCAAAAGCGATTTCACGGCTGCTCTGAGATCCGCTCCGGTGGCGGGTTTTTCTGAGCCTGAGCGTGAATCATTAAATTGTCCTGTGTAAGCGACTTTTCCCTGACCACTGAGCAGGAAGAAGTCCAGCATGCATGCATCACTAAATAATTAATAAAATGCCAAGCATGCAGACAGTTTCTCCAGTGTATTCTTCGTGCTAGTTAAAAAAAGCAAATTTCTAGCATTCGCAGCGGCAATCTCCTCTTCCTCTCCGGCGGCCTACCCATCGATGGCGATACCAAAGTCATCGTCAAAGTCCCTGCGATATCTCCATCGAGCAAGCCAAGGAGGGCGCACGCATGATTGTCCTCAACCGCCTCACCGTGATCCGCGATGCCATCGGCTCGCACGACAAGGTCAAACAAATCGTCACCCTTAATGGCTTCGTGAACTCCGCCCCGGACCTTTTATGGACACCCACAAGTCATTAACGAAGCCTCCGAGTTGCTAATTGAACTCTTCGGCGAAAAAGGCAAAAACCTCGCACTGCTCCAGGCGCAGCAGCCTACCACTCAACGTCGCCGTAGCAATCAACCTGATCGTCGAAGAAGAAGCCTGATACACCTTCGGTCGATTCTTATGCGTCTCAAACGGACTGAAGTCTTGGACTACATTTTTGCTTTCAGCGAAGACCGACCGGTGAACCGAGGATCTCGCGCAGGATGATGGCACGCCGTGTTTGTTTCGGGTCTTTCAAGCTACTTTTGAGGCTGGCTTCTCCAAGTGTGAGCGGTTTGGCGTGTGTCTGGGATGCGGCCACCCGAACGCGGGTGGCGGAGGCTCCACCAGTGGTGGTGGCTTTGGTTTCCTTGATTTTCCGCAGTCTATCTTGAATGTCTTGCTGGCGTCTCAGTTGTGCTTCGGCTTCTAAAGTATCGAATTGTGACAATGGCGGAGGTGCCTGGTGAAACAATGGAGGAGGAACTGGGGCTAGCGGCTGCTCCTGAGGCAACTGCCACCCCTTGTCCGGTCCGAAGATATCCTTACTTTCCGACATTTCCTCGTGGGCGCGACGTTCCTCCGTTTCGGCCTTTTTGGCGTCGGTGCGATGCTTCAGCCATGAGCCGAAAGCCAGCACGACAATTGCGACGATTTGGATATGATCGAGGAGCCAGGTCATGGGGGTAAATGCTTAAATTTGGAGACTATTGCTCGCCCTTGGCAATATTGCCGCGCATCAGAGTGTCGGATTTGATGTTTTCCATTTTGTAATAATCCATCAGGCCGAGGTTGCCGCTGCGGAAGGCTTCGGCGATGGCAAGTGGGACTAGTGCCTCGGCTTCGACGACCTTGGCTTTCATTTCCGCGACGCGGGCGATCATTTCCTGTTCGAGCGCAACAGCGGCGGCACGGCGGATTTCCGCTTGGGCTTGGGCCATGTTTTTGTTGGCTTCGGCCTGCGCTTCTTGGAGTTGGGCTCCGACGTTTTCGCCGACATCGACATCGGCGATATCGATCGAAAGAATTTCAAATGCGGTGCCGATATCGAGGCCGCGATGCAGCACGACTTTGGAAATGCTATCCGGAGACTCGAGCACGGTTTTATAACTCTCCGCCGAGCCGATCGTGGTGACGATGCCTTCGCCGACGCGGGCGATGATGGTTTCTTCTTTGGCCCCGCCGACGAAGCGGTCGAGGTTGGTGCGGACGGTGACGCGTGCGCGCACTTTCACTTGGATGCCATCCTTGGCGACGCCGTCGATGGTGCTGCGGCCGGAAGCGGGATTCGGGCAGTCGATGACTTTCGGGTCAACCGAAGTTCTAACAGCCTCGACCACGCTCTTGCCAGAGCCTTTGGTGGCGAGGTCGATGGCGCAGGCGCGATTCCAATCCAATGTGATGCCGGCTTTCTGGGCAGCGATGAGGGCTTGGATGGTGGGGATGACGTTTCCGCCGGCGAGGAAGTGGGCTTCGATATCATCGATGGCGATCTCAATACCAGCTTTTTTCGCAGTGATACGGGCATCGACCACCATGCCGTAAGGTACTTGGCGGAGGCGCATGGCGATGAGGTCGGTGAAGCCGACATAGGCCCCGGCGAGCCAGGCGCGCAGCCAGACGCTGAAGAACGAGAGGATGATTCCGAATAGCAGCAATCCGAGGATGGCGACGACGACGAGGATGATGGTGGGTAGGTTGATCATGGTGTTGTTAGTTGTTTGGGATTTGAGATACGATTAAGCGGAAATTATCGGCTCCGGTGACTTTGAGCGCGGCTCCTGCGGGAACTTGTCCGGATTGGCAGAAGGCCTCGTAGCGTTTACCGTCGATGGAGATGTAGCCGCTGGGCGAAAGCATGGTGATGGCTTCGGCGGATTTGCCGATGAGCTCGCGGGCATCCGAGCCGAAAGCGGCGCTGACACCTGTGATCTCCTTGGTGAGAAAAGCGCGCTTGCCGATGGAGGTTTTCGGCAGGATTCGGAATTCGATGTAAAGTGCGGTGATGGCAACAGCCAAGGCAGCGGCGACAGCCATGATGCCGCCCCAGGTGCCGAATTCCACGAAAGCCATGACGCAACCGCCAAACATCATCAAGCCGCCGAACAAGCCAAGGATGCCGCCGGGCACGATCACCTCGACGACGAGTAGCACGATTCCGAGCGCAAAGAGTAAGATAATCAAAGTCATGAGAGAGATTCCACAATGAGGCCAAATTCTGAAATGCTGGTCACCCTGACAGGCGTGCCGGCCTCACTAAAGCCGAAGGCGAGCTTCGCTTCGTAACGTCTACCGGAAATTTCCACTTGTCCGCTAGGAAAGAGCGCGGTGGTGGCGGTCCCGGATTTCCCGATTAGCTCGTTGCCGCGGGGTGCATCGGACGTGATGGCGTTGAGTTCGTGGATGGGACCGGGTTCACCTGCGACGGAGGACTCTAAGACCATCTTCCCCCATGGACCGCCTTTGGGAAGAGCCTTCAACATGGCGAGGAAAATCGCGACGGCGATCACCACTCCGGCGATGACATTCGCGAGCGGCCGGAGCAAAACATCACCGGAGAAGGAAATTGGTTCGCCCGGCCAGAGATCGAGCATCGCCCAGACTAGTGAGCCTAACATCAATACGATTCCAGTTAGTATAGGAATAAGCGTGCCCGGGAAAAAGAACACCTCGATGGCGACCAGCGTGACTCCCAACAGGAAGAACAGCAGCGGTTCGTAACCCGATAGCCCCGCGACGTTATGGCCGAAAAAAACCACGCCTAATAATAAAATTCCGGAGACGCCAAAGATGCCGAAGCCCGGGGTCTTGAACTCGACAAACAGGCAGAGCATGCCGGCGGCCAGTAGCAGGGGTGTGAGCGCAGTGAGGTATTGTGCGAGTTGTTCTGACCAAGTCACTTCCAGCCGGACAGAGCTATAGTTTCCCTTGCCATGGAGCGAGTCTAACAACTCGTCCATATTTGCCGCGATGCCGGCACCGAGCAACGGTTGGGTTGGATCGCCGTAGAGTTTGACTGCCTCTTGGGCGGTGAGGGAGAGCAATTCGCCTTTCGGTTTGATGATTTCGTCACCGATTTTGAATTCGTAATCCATGTCGATCATCGCTGAGATGACTTGGCCGCGGTAACCCTTGCCCTCGGAGATCGAGCGGACGCGGGCCTTGAGGTAACTGACGATTTTACCACGCATGGTTTCATCGATTTCACCGCCGGTGGCTAGAACGGGTGCGGCCGCGCCGATGATACCGCCGGGTTCAAAATAGATTTCATCGGTGCCGGCGGAGATGAGCGCGCCGGCAGAAATCGCCTCGCGGTTGATGTAGGTGACGGTTTTTCCTGGGAATTTTTCGAGAGACTTCAGTATCTCGAAGGTGACATCGAGCGCGCCGCCGGGGGTTTCCATGTCGAGCACGATGGTGTCCACGTTTTGTTCGATGGCTTCCTTGAGGCCGCGGCGGAGGACGTAGAGAGCGGGTTTGGCGATCTCCGAGCGGATCGGAATGATGACCACTTTGGCGTGGGTGTTTTTCTCCACCAACGGTTCTGCGGCATGAGACGTTCCAGCGGACAGAAGCGCCAACGCTGCTGCGAAAATACCAGATAGAAAACGTGTCACGTTATTGAGTATGCCTGATTAAAGCGGACAAGCAAGCTTCCGGTCGTTGGAAGATTCCGGTAATTTTCCAATATCCGTTTTATAGCAGCTGCTTTAGCTGGAGATTGTGTGGATGATTTCCGGATTGAGATTAAAATCTAGTGGGTTTCCTGAATGTTCGGGGCCTATGATCCATTTGGACGCAAACGGGAGCACCCTCCCTTTTACCCTTCCCAGACCGGCCCTTCGATGTATTCAACCCAGGGCACTACAGCGCCAGTGCCGCATTCATTATTGGAATTAAACATCGCAAGATGCGGATAGATTCCAGAGAGCTTAGGCGGTGCTGCGTGACAGGTAAGAGAAACTAAGGCAAAAAAAATAGAATGGGACTCATAAGTAGGCGTTGGGATGGATTTTCTGCGGAATAAGAATTCTTATTCAACACAAAACCCAACTTATCAACCTACTGGAAACCAGCGCGGCTCATTGCCGGGCTTCCATTTGATATTGCAGCCACTGCTGGGGACTCCCTTTTTCGGTGGTTCGTCTGCTAAAAGCGATTTTACGGCTGCTTTGAGATTAGCTCCGGTGGCGGGTTTTCCTGAACTAGGACGCGAATCATCAAATTGTCCTGTGTAAACGACTTTTCCCTGACCATCGAGTAGGAAAAAGTCTGGCGTGCATGCAGCACCGTAGGATTTGGCGATCATCTGGGTTTGATCAATCAAGTAAGGAAAATTCCAACCCTGCTCTGCAGCGAATTCCTTCATCGGCTCGGGACCGTCTTGTGGATAATTTTCGAGATCATTGGAATTGATCACGATGGTATTCACACCCTGCGGTGTGAATTCAGCCGCGAATTCACCGAGCGCCTTGGCGAGGTGAATGACAAAAGGGCAATGGTTGCAGGCGAAGGCGATCACCGTGCCATTTTTCCCAGCCAAATTAGGTAAAGAATGTATTTTTCCCCATGCATCTGGCAGATCAAAGCCTGGGGCCATGTTGTTAAACTTTAATTCAAAGGTCGATGTTACTTCCGCCATGCGGCACATCTAAACGCGGGTTTCAAAAATCGCAACCGAAGTCTCCCTATGATTTTGAGTTTCATATTTGAAAATTAACAGTTACCCCGTTGATGTGCTCACACACGCAGAACAAGTCCGATACTCTCGCCATCTCCTCATTCCGGAGATTGGAGAGAGTGGTCAGCTACGTTTAAAAAATGCATCGGTGCTGCTGATTGGCACCGGCGGACTCGGCTCTCCCGCTGCGCTTTACCTCGCTGCTGCAGGGCTTGGAAAGCTCGGCTTAGTCGATCCTGATACGGTGGATCTCTCTAATCTACAACGCCAGTTGCTGCACTGCGATGCCACCATCGGAAAGTTAAAACTCGATTCCGCCGCCGCGCGACTTCGTGAAACAAATCCTCACATCGAGGTCGAGCTCTATCCCACACGCTTCACACCAGAGAACGCGATCTCGATTGCACAAGATTATGACATCATCATCGATGGCTCGGATAATTTTTCCACACGTTTCCTCTCGAACGACACTGCGTTTTTTTTAAAGAAGCCACTCGTTTACGGAGCGATTCATCGCTTCGACGGGCAGATGACTGTTTTCGCACCACATTTGGGCGGACCTTGTTATCGGTGCATGTTGCCAGTAATTCCACCACCCGGCGCGGTGCCGAACTGCGCGGAAGCCGGCGTTCTCGGGGTGCTGCCCGGTATCATCGGATCGCTCCAAGCGATGGAGGCGATCAAAATCATCCTCGGTATAGGAGAATTACCCATCGGTAAACTTCTGATCTACGATGCGCTCCGTACTTCATTCCGCTCGCTGAAACTACCTCATGATCCCGCGTGCCGTTTGTGCGGGGATAATCCTACAATCACTTCCGTTCAGAATTCCGAAACCACCGCGAATCCCTCTTGCCAAATCATCGATCCCACCATGCAAACCATCACTGCCGCCGAACTCAAAGACCGCCTCGATTCAGGAACCTTAAACGCCCTTCTGATTGATGTCCGCGAAGAAGCGGAGTGGCAGATTGTCAACATTCCCCAAGCCAAGCTCGTGCCGCTGCAAACCATCCCGAGTTATGCGCCTAATCTCCCAAAAGACATGGAAATCATCATCCACTGCAAAGCCGGCATGCGTTCCGCCAGAGCCTGTGAATATCTCATGTCGATTGGCTTTGAAAATGTCACCAATGTCGATGGCGGAATGGATGCATTTCAGAAACTTTGAGGGAGCGCGGGCGTCCCGCCCGCATCATTTAGTCAGATACATATCTTTTGCTGCTTAAGCCTTGCCAGCGCCATGGAAGGGAAGTGGCTTCTGAAAAATCAAAATTTTTCGGCAAATGTGTATTTTCCACTCATGACATGCCTGATGCACCTTAGTTTTCTTAGTCGTGAGAAACCTTCAACGCCGAGATGTTTTAGGCAGATCATTTCAGACTGTTTTATCTAACATGAATTTGAAATTGAGGGTGAATCATCTAACTAAAATTGCATTTATTTTTCCCTTCTTGTCGGTGCTTCAAGTGCTGCGCAGAGAAGAAAGTCATAGAGGGTGTGACGTGTCATATCTTGAATCTCTAACAATCCGCGCAGCTTTTCAAATTACTTGGCTGTGATGATGCCTTGTTCCTCGATGGTGACATCAGTCAAATGCGTTCCGATGCGGATATGGACAAGCGGAGCGGTGACTTTAGATTGATCTTCACGGCGTTGAAATCCAAGGAATGATCAGTTCAGGTGATCACGAAAGGTAGCCTCTAGATATCGGTGCTACCTTTCTCGGACGACTCCTTTGAATCTTGTTTCTATATCTTCAGCGCACTCAATCCAAGAAACAGCGGGAATTCTTCCGCCGCCTTATGCTCAGCTTTACTGAATGGACCTGTCTGTGAACGTCTGTGCGAAAAGAGTTCCGTGCATTTCGTGATGCCGAAACCAGCGTTGCCCATCACAGAAATAAGCTCTGTGAGAGGTCTATGATAAAACACGGTGCCTTCTCCCGTGTTCAGGCCCGGCCGGGTTTGGATCGCGATCTCAAGTGAGGAGCCATATTTGTCCAAACGCCGGAATTGGATTTTCTGATCACCATCCCAGCCCCAATGACTTTCTTTGGGAATTCGAAAACAGGGATGCATCATCACGATCGCGAAACTGCCGCCCAGTTTGAGCGCAGCGGAAACATTTCGCATCAGAGCTTCTGCATCTGGCACATCGTGCACCGCCATGACGCAGGCAGCTTTATCAAAAATTCCATCAGCCCAAGGCGCTTTCCCACAGGCATCGGCAACCTCAAAACTCACCCGTGGTTCATTTCCATGACGTTGGCTCGCTGAGTAAATGAGTTTATCACTGGCATCGACCCCATGAATTTTTCCCGCTCCTGCCGCGAGCAAATGTTTCACCAGCACTCCCTGCCCGCAGCAGACATCGACCACTGAATCGCCCTTTTGAATATCCAGTAATGCCATGACTCCCGGCAAAATCACATTCTGATGATAATCCGAGCCATCTGCGCCGACGAGTTTGTCATACCAACCCGCGACGCCTTCCCAGCCACGGTCGTTTCCAGGCTTAGGCGGTCCGCCAGGACCATGCTTAATGGCGAATTTCTTCGCTGGGATCGGCCCTTTCTGGGTCCCATTGTGGGAAAAAGATTTCCCTCTGCGTTTGCCGTCGTGACGTTCCATTTCTGCAAATAAGCCCTTATCTGCTGCTTCTGGCGATGAAAAATCAACCCCGTGGGTTAGGATTTTCCCTAAATGCACGCATCTATAAGGAATTACGGGTTTCTTAATAAAAAATCACATTTTGCATATAAATTCGTTGACCCAAAGTCGGTTCTGTGTTTCTTTTTGGTGTCGCAAGACAAGGCGGCTCGACTGAACGTCCCTTAGGGTTTTTGGGTTTTTCCCGGGGATAATCGGTCGAGCCGCCCATTTTTTTGCCCAGATGTCACGTAGGTTCTTTACGAAAGCCTGTAACTCTGAGTTTTCAAACTGTAAATAGACGCGAATTTCCAATTAAGGTAAACGATCCGTATGGTTTCCGGTCAGTTATGGGCTGAGAGTTTTTTGGATTTTTTAAATTCAATCTCCATTAGCGTTCATTCGGGGTTCTCTTGCCTGAAATCTCGTGCTCGGTTCTTGATAAGTGCAGCAGAGTTTCTCTAATG
>CAWUUP010000152.1:0-7705 GCA_963925255.1 uncultured Luteolibacter sp. | reverse complement strand
TTTACATATTTACCAAAAAGGCGGGCACGGGATAGGTCTTGGTGGGCCTAAAGCAGAACCCGGCAAGACACATACATGGGTTCAAGATCTCCTGTTCTGGCTCAATGCTCAGGGCTGGATTCAATAATCATGCGTTTTCTTCTAACAGCCCCTATAATTCTTTTACTGTCGCTTGTTTCTTCGGCGACAGAGAAATGGAGTGCCGAGAGTGAGCTAATGGGAACGAGATTTACGATTGTTTGTTACACAGACGATCAAGTAGCTGCTAAAAACGCAGTGGAGGCAGCCTTCGCGATTGGCGAAAAGGTAAACGCGGTCGCCTCCGATTACCTCCCTCATAGCGAGCTCCAACAACTCGCCTCGAAGCCTATCGATACACAAATCTCACTAACTCCTTTTTTCTACGATCTGTTACAATATTCGCAGGGAATTGCCAAAGCGACCCAAGGTGCGTTTGATCCTACGCTGAGCCCGCTGACAAAGCTCTGGCGTGAGACGCGTGAACGTAAACACTTGCCCGATCCCGAAAGACTCAGCGCCGCTCGCGAGACGGTCGGATGGAAGTATTTCACTTTGGATGAGAAAACTCATAGCGTCACCCTCTTGAAGAAAAACATGGCCTTTGATCTGGGAGGGATCGCTAAAGGATATGCGGCTGATCTTATGCTCGAATCCCTCATAGCTGCTAAAATTTCTCAATCCATGATAGTCGCAGGTGGCGATATCCGACTCGGCGACCCGCCGCCCGGACGCGATGGTTGGCATGTTGCAGTTCAGACATTTGATCTAAAAAAACGAGACGAAATCTTGGTTCTTTCCAACGCCGCCGTATCCACTTCAGGCGATCTCCATCAGTCGGTTGAGATTGATGGAGTGGAATATTCTCACATCCTCGATCCCCGGACCGGCCTGGGTCTAACCCGAAGAATTGCCGCCACCGTCATTGCGGATTCATGTAAGATCAGCGATCCGATCGCGACAGCTGCTTGCGTGTTAGGAGAGGACAGTTCGGATTTACTTAAGAAAATTCCAGGGGTACGAGAGGTAAAAATTCGGACTTTGCAAGAAGCTCCAGCAAATTCACGTCTTCTTGAATCCTCAAATCCATCTGATGATGAAAAGTAGCCGCAGAAATTTTCTCCAGCATTCTCTATTCGGGACCGCAGGTCTGGGTCTTGGTAACGCGCATCCACTTCAGAGGTCATGTTGCGCATGTATGGATGCTGATGAATCAGAAATGACTCATGATGCGATGTGCTGGTTGTTGGCCAAGGCGCGGCAGGAGTGTTTGTAGATCAGGCTAAGGGACGCTAAGGCAAGCTAAGGGACAGACAAGGATGGCAGAAATATTTCAGGGAATAAGACGGTATATCGAAGATTAAATTTCCGCCGTAGGCTCTGGATTACTGGGATGATTCCCAGCTTTGAAAGAGGTGCTTTTGATGCTGTGTGTGGCAGTAAGCGAAGATTCAGGATTATCGGAGCTAGCCTTGAGAGCTGCCCCGACACATCGGGGCAGCAGTCCAGAGCCTGCGGCGCTTAGATTTTCTCTAGCTAGCTAGCTTCGCGGCGGCGGTTTTATCAAAACTGCCCTGCCATCTTTTCACCATCTAACCCCGACGTTTCCTAACAGCTTCGGCGAGAACTTCGAGGGTCTCGACGGTATCGTCCCAGTTGATGCAGGCATCGGTGACGGATTGTCCACGGGTGAGCTTTGAAAGGTCTGACTGAAGCTTCTGATTGCCCTCGACTAGGTTGGATTCGATCATCACTGAGGTGACGGTTTTAGATCCAGCCGCGAGTTGGTGAGCGATGTCTTTGGCGACAAGCGGTTGATTGCGGTAATCTTTGTTCGAGTTGCCGTGAGAGCAATCGATCATGATGGAGAGCGGGAGGTTCTGCTCAATAAGCATTTTTTCGACTTCAGCTATATTCTCCGCGCTGTAGTTCGGGCCGGTTTTTCCACCACGAAGGATGAGGTGGCAGGAGGTGTTTCCGGTGGTGGAAACGATGGCAGAGACGCCTTGTTTGGTGACCGAGAGGAAATGATGTGGGCGGGAGGCGGATTGGATCGCATCGAGTGCGAGTTGGATGGAGCCGCCTGTACCGTTTTTGAAACCGACAGGCATGGAGAGGCCGGAGGCGAGTTCGCGGTGGATTTGAGATTCCGTAGTGCGGGCACCGATTGCGCCCCAAGAGATGAGGTCGGCGATGTATTGTGGGGAGATCGTATCAAGGAATTCCGTGGCGGATGAGATGCCCATGTTGGCAAGCTCTAGAAGAAGTTTGCGAGCGATGCGCAGGCCTTGGTTGATATCGAAGGAATCATCAAGAGCGGGATCATTGATCAAACCTTTCCAGCCAACTGTGGTACGTGGTTTTTCAAAATAGACACGCATCATGATGAATAAGTCATCTTTCAAACGATCCGCCAGAACTTTGAGTTTAGCGGCGTATTCGAGCGCAGCTTCGGGATCGTGAATCGAGCAAGGACCTACGACTGCCATTAGGCGATCATCTTGACCTGAGAGGATGGCATCGGCTTGAGCGCGGGCGGAGTGAACCACTTCAGCGGCTTGTTCGTTGATAGGAAGATAGTAAGCCAGAACCGCTGGAGAAATGAGCGGATTGATTCCTGAAATACGGAGGTCGTCTGTACGATGTTTGGTCACGGGGGGGATATGGAAGCTTGCGGGACGAGAATTGGCTAGTTTTAAGTGACCCATTTTCTCGAATAGGCTCGGCTAGAGCGGGGGAATACGGGCGAGAGTGTCGCTGAGGCGCGAGGTGGTTTGGTGGATGGTGCACCAATTTTCGATATAGGGCATATCGAGATTTTCAGGGCCTTCGATAGCTAGGACATCGCGTGCGTCATCTAGATCTTTGGGACGGCCCCAGCGAAGTTTCTGAACGATAATATCCTCGGGGGTAGGAATCCAACTAGGGATATCTAGTTGTGGGAGGATTAGCCGTTTTTTTCGGTGAAACTGACTTTGGACGAAATGATCATCAAATAGTTCGAAGAGTTCAATTTGAAGGGTTGTGTCTGCAGCAGGCGTTCCGATATGCCGCCGACCCCATGTCAGGGTGTCAAATTGCACTTGTCCGTTGAATTGGATCTCAGGCTCTAGATCCATGATGAGGTCTTTGATGCCCTTAGATCCGGTTACGTCCACGACGATATCGACATCTTTTGTTGCTCTAGGCACACCATAATAATTGAATGCGAAAGCACCAGTTAGCATGTGATCCACGTTATTTTTTTCACACGCCTTAATGACTGTAATCGCCAACTGTTCAATAGTCATGAGGATTGGGTTTCGCTGATATAAAATCCATGGTCATTGGCACGGCGTAAACGCTCGGCACGCTTTTTTGCTTCGATCCATCCCGTTTCCGTATCTTTTGTTTCAAGTCT
The DNA here is from genome assembly GCA_963925255.1 of uncultured Luteolibacter sp. Classification (GTDB taxonomy): domain Bacteria; phylum Verrucomicrobiota; class Verrucomicrobiia; order Verrucomicrobiales; family Akkermansiaceae; genus Luteolibacter. Next base: position 4,287 of record CAWUUP010000152.1, on the reverse strand, counting down.
AGCCATGGCACCTTGAAAGATTCGTTCTGTCACTTCGTTGGTGAGTTGGCAACCAGAGGTAAATCGCTCCTCACGAGTCATGGCGCGGGCGCGTAGGATCTTCTCTCGATAGATAGAATCTTGGAGATCGCGTAGAGCGGTTGGATGGTCGTGGGGATTCGACATAACGGACTTGAAGATGAGGCTAGCTCACGAAATGACAGACTCCAAGTTCGGAAAAGCTTAAAAATTCGAGCTTATTGACCTGGAATGCTGATTGGAGGGGAGAAGGCGGGGCTGGGTCCGTTGGCGGGTTGGGCTTGTGGGCCTGGGCCTTTATCCATCAAGTCGGTGCGGGATTTCAGTAAGGCATCGACCGTGAAATTACTGACTTCAAAGGTAAGAGTTTCGAGTTTTTTGGTTTGTTCGATACTCTCGACGAGGGCTTTTCTACGAGTTTCAAAAGCTGTATCGGCGGCAGCCGCATCCTCAGGTTTTTCGTTTTCAGCGGCTTTACGCTTTTCGGAAATCTCTCCGGAAACCTTGACGTTAAGAAGGTAATTTTGAGAGCCCTCAACTTTAGATGGCTGAAGTTTCAGAATATAAGTGAGTCCTTCGAAAGTTTTGATCGTGGCAGTCTGCACTTTATCGGGGCTTGCGCGTTTTTCGATTTCTGCAGCAGGGACGACATCGTCAAATCTTGCGTTTGAGAATAGCGACTTCAGAGGGGCAACGGCAGCGGGGTCGATTTTGACACCCGGAAAGGCGGAGGTGAATGTAAAGTCGGCATTCTCATCTTCACGCTCGAGTTCCCATTCATTTTTATCGGAACTCGGTTGGGTGACGGTGATCGATTGTATTTTTTCGATATTGAAGAATTCAGTGGTGAGCCAACCTTTAGGATCGGCGGAGAGGGATGGGAAGAGTTCGGATACGACGTAGAATCCAGATTCATCTGCGTGATTTCGGACGAAGCGTCCGACCGAACCGCCGCCGAAGGGAGAAGATGAAGCGGCGGAGTCGAGGTTTTTACCAAAGGAGATTACAGATAGAGATTTGCCTGAGGCGTCTTTGAATGTGGCAGTGATTCCGTGCTGGGTTGGACTGGGCGAATTTTCATCCATACCGAAACGTGGCGCAAATGACGGGCCGGCTTCGATGCCTTGCGTGACCTTTAGATCAATGACACTGCGGAGGAATGAGATAATATCGGCGGAGTCCGCCTTAAATCCATCGCGTTCAACGACCGCCCAATATCCATCATTGAGTTGCAGAGTGACCGATTGATCTGCGTCAGTGATATGGATAGATACGACTTCTTTGGCAGGAAACTCTGAGATGAGAGTTTCGCCAGCGGCACGATCGGTAGTATTTTTGATATCGTTACCTACGGATTTTTTGATGGTGAAAATGGAAGCGCCGAGAAGTAGGGCGAGGATCCAGAGGGTGATGACGGTGCGTGGTTTCATCTTTTTAAATATTAGAAGTTTTTAAGTTAAAAGGTTTTGCAAGTTCAGCGGGCGCGGGTGGATGAGCGGCGTCTGATATAGAGCAAGAGTCCGAAGACGATGACCAATAGGGGCATAGCTGCGACATTTAGCAGTGTGACATTTCCAGCGAGCTTATCTTTCTGGCGGCGCAGGTCTTTTTCTTGTTCTCGAATGAGGCGTGAGTATTCGACCTGTTGTTTGCGAAGGGTTTCAATTTCCGCCTCTTGTTCTGGTGAGAGGTATAGTTCGGATCCTTTGGCTTTTTGAGACTGAAGCTCTTGGAGTTTATTTTGAGCTTGTTGCTGCTTAGCTTGGAACTCTTCGATTTTACTTCCGATGTGCGTATTAAACTTCGTCTCCATTTCTTGGATGACGGTAAAAGGCCTGCGTGTCGCTGCGCGTGAACGCGAGCCAATCAGGTATTTCGAGCCGACGGCTTGGTCCATGATGTTAAAAAGTAGGGCAGAGTTACCGTTGGTAGGTGTCGCCATCTGCATCCCGTTATAATTTTGAACATTGTAAGCGAAGCGGTCGTAGAAGGCATCGATGTCAGCGACGAGGAAAACGTTGCCAGGTTTGATGGCTTGCTTGAGAGATTCTTCTTTAGGTGTGTCTTTTGGCGCGCCCTCAGGAGTCTCTTTAGCTAATTCATCTTTGGGTTTTCCGTCTGGAAAAGCGGTTTTGAAATTTCCAGAAAGGTAAGTCACTAGATCGTAAGCGGTGCCATCGGCTTTGACGTTATTTTCGATGGACGGATCGAGCTGTGAGGCTTTGGTGGAATCGACGAAGCCAGCAAATTTGGATGAACGAACCAGCGAACTGGCGGAAACTCCGGCGCTAGCCGTGACCTCAAATGCACCGGGAAGGTAGAGAGTGATCGATTCAAGATTTTTGGTGATGATGCTGTCTTTATTAGGCATCGCGGACTGTGGAAGACTCAGAACTGCGACTCCTTTGCGATTTCCTCCAAGCAGGGTTGAGTGAATGGGGTCGGCTAGGACTTGCTGGGAAGTGAATTTAACTCCCCATGCAGGAAGTAGGGTAGGTAGGGTTGAAGTGGTTGGCGTGCCGGCTTGTCCCATCATTGGGTTGCCTCCGCCGAGCATCTGTGCAGAAACGGAATGAGCATCGAGACAAGCGATTACCGTTCCGCCGTTGAGGAGATATTGATCAATTAGGAATTCAGTTTGTTGGGATATTTTCGCAGGATGAAAAACGAACAAAACTTTCATTTCGTTCGCATCGATTTTTTTAGGATTCATGCCCAGATCTTTCAATTCAAAGGACTGTTTAAGCTGTTGATAAATCACCCAAGGCTGTTGACCCTGTTGACCTGGCATCATCGCAGGAGATCCGACGAGATCGATTCCAGCAATCATTCCAATCACGGGTTTCCCTGGTGTAGTGACCTCAGCAATAGCTTTAGAAATGTGGTATTCTAACATGGTTTCCTCATTAGGATCGAGGAAGGGAAGGACGACTTTTTTATCCAAAGCCGAAACAGCCATGCCGAGGTAGAGATTGTCTTCGTTGATGCGCTGTCCGGAAATTTCATCGAGATTCGCGGAGTCTTCGGCATCTGTATCGGGTTGAGGATCAATTTTTTCGATGCGCAGTTTTCCGTTGGAAAGGTTTGCGTATTCTTTGAGTAAATCATCAATACGGCGGATGTGGACCTTCAATTGCTCCGGCATGTAATCGCTATTACGAGAAGCATAGTAGCGGATCACGATAGGAGTATCGAGTTCACTGAGGATAGATTGCGTTCCTTCAGAAAGCGTATGGATTTTATTTTCTGTAAAATCAGATCCACGATTTCCATAAGGCGTTAGAGAGATTAGCCAGTTTGCGAGAATCGCAATAGCGAGGAGGGCGAAGATGCCGAAGATAGCGCGGGAGATTGGAGATTTCATAAAGTTCAAATTTCAAAGTTCAACCATCAAAAGGGAGTCATAAATGGGTGCTTTGGGCGGATTGGAAGTTGGAGATTAAGCGCGTTTAGCACTGAGGATGGTTGATGTTCCGATGAGGCAGAGACCGATAAAACTGGCGAACCAGATGAAATCTTGTAGGCGGAACAGGCCGCGATTGAGGGATGCAAAGTGATCCCAGACTCCGAAAGCGATCACGGCCTCGACGGTGGCTGGTGATGTGGCTTTTGCGAGTTCGCGTGTAACAGGCTCGTAGCCACCGAGCACCATTAGTGTGCAAATGGTGGCGGCAACGATGAGGCAGACGACTTGGTCACGTGTGAAAGCTGATACCAACATGGTGATAGCGATAAAGGTGCAGCAGACAAGGAATGATCCGATGTAGCTGGAAATGATCGCCCCGTTGTCGGGACTACCTAGGTAGTTGACCGTGATGATGATGGGGAAAGTGAGTAGTAGCGCGACGAGGGAAACCGTTGCGGCGGCAAGGAATTTTCCGGCGATGGCAGACCATGTGGAAACTGGAAATGTTCCAAGAAGCTCGATCGTGCCGTTGCGTTGTTCATCGACCCAAAGTTTCATGGCGATGGCAGGGGCAAGCAGCATGTAGAGCCATGGGTGCCAGAAGAAGAAGGAGTATTCGAGTGAGGCATCGCCGATGCGCATGAATTCGCCGAAGGTGAAAGTCAGGCCAAGGGAAAGAATAAGAAAGATGACAATGATCGCGTAAGCGGTGGGTTGGGCAAAGTAGGATTTTAATTCGCGGCGGAAGATGGTGAGCGTATTCATCAGTTTAGTAAGTTTCAGTTAAAAGGGTTAGGATCAAATTCCGTTACGCGGCGGTGTCGGTGGTGGTGACTTTTCGGAAGAGCTCGGTTAGGGATCCG
>CAWUUP010000151.1:0-6587 GCA_963925255.1 uncultured Luteolibacter sp. | reverse complement strand
AGCATCCCGACCGCAACTGTGATGGAGAAACTGACCCGCGATAAAAAATTCAAATCTGGAAAAATCCGTTTCGTGACCCTTTCCGAAATCGGCAAAGCCCAAGTGACCGAAACCGTCACCGCTGCGGACCTGGAGGCGGCGATTGAGAATTTAAGGGGATAGAAGTTTAACCGCAGATGGACACAGATGAACGCAGATATAGAGGATGAGGAGAAAATTTCATTAGCTGAAAAACTCTGGTCTGAAAAATCGATTTTGAGAGATTCGAATCGACTTCATTACAATCCTTTCCCATCTGTGTCCATCTGCGGTTCAATTTTCTGCAATCCGTAACCAATCATCGGTAGATTTTTCTTCTCATTTTGAAACTTGAACTTTTACACGGCGATTGCCTGAAAGTCCTCCCCGTGCTCGAAGAGAAATTCTTCGATCTCGTGATGACATCGCCGCCATACAATCTCGGGATCAACTACGCTTCATTCAAGGACACCGCGCCACGCGATGAATTTATCGCTTGGTGCAAAGCATGGTCAGCCGAGGTGAAACGCGTCATGAAGGATGACGCTTCGTTTTTCCTCAATATCGGCGCCGCGCCGTCAAATCCCCTTCTCCCCCACCAACTCATCCTCGCCCTGACTGATGGACCAGAGCCGTTGTTTGTTCTGCAAAATACGTTTCATTGGGTGAAATCGATCACCGTGACTCCGATTAGTGGCGAACCCGTTTCCGCTGGCCATTTCAAACCGATCAACTCCAAGCGCTACGTCAACGACTGCCACGAATACGTTTTTCATCTCACCAAAACCGGAGATATCCAGCTCGACCGCCGCGCCGCTGGTGTGCCGTATGTCTATAAATCCAACATCGCCCGCTGGGGTCATACGGAAGGACAGGATCTTCGTTGCCGTGGAAATACCTGGTATATCCCCTACGAAACCATCAAATCCCGCAAAGACGAGCGCCCCCACCCCGCCACTTTTCCCGTCGCCTTGGTCGAGCAATGCATAAAAATCCACGGAAAAGCCGAGGCTACACGCCTGCTGGACCCATTTTTAGGGATCGGATCTTCGGCTTTAGCGGCTAAATCTCAAAAAATCTACCATTTCACGGGAATTGAGCTGGATGAGGAATACCTGAACGTAGCCAAGACGAGGCTCAACTTAACCATCTAGCTGAAATCTTTTAGGTAAAACCCTTAATTTCAAAGGGTTTTTTCTTTCGCATGGGTAACTTATTAAGTTTTGTCAAATTTCAGGCTTCCCATCGTAGTTTTTTTAAAATAACTTAAAGACGTTCTAAGGATTTCTGAATTTTTTGAAAAAGTCCCACCAATCTTCGCTGATGTAAGTCAGATGAGTTTGGATTTTCAAGAAGTGAGGAGGTTCTCCATGTCCCGACATGAACCTTACAACCAGCCAATATGAAACATACCACATCCGGTGCCGGAGGCACTGTGGCGAAAGCTGACGCTGATCGCCTCGCAGACTTCGTGCTCTTTACCCAGCGCAGCTGCATCCTCAACCTATCTGGAGAACTGAACAAAGGAAACGTTTCCTTCTCTCAGTTCTTCTTACTTACCTATTTATCGAGCGAAGAATATCTGACGATGTCGGATATCGCGAAAAAAATGGGCCACTCGACCGCAGCCGCCACCGGTTTGGTCGATCGTTTGGAGAAACTCGGTTATGTCGAGCGCGTGAATGCGGCGGAAGATCGTCGTAAAATCATGGTTCGCATCACCACCAAGGGAGTCGAGCTCGTTTCCAGAATGCGTAAGGAAATTGCGATCGACCTCGCAGGCATCCTTGCCGGTATGGACGAAGATGAGGCGGAAACCGTGGAACACACCCATCGCGCCCTCAAAAACCGCTCACTCGTTTAATTTTGCATATACCAAGCGAAACCCGCTTGGCTAATTCGATGTGCCTCCGTTACGATACCAGTCGTGACGGAGGTGTTTTCTTTTATAAGCCCGATACTTGAGTTGCCAGGAATCCAAGCATCTTGGATTCCAAGGCAGGCAGGCGTGGACGTTTTGGGCGATCGTGAGTTCGCGTTGCGCAATCTCGCGCCCCATCATGATCGTTGGATTTCGGAGCGTTTCCCGGCAATTTCCACCCGCCACCATGCTGAGCAGGTTCATGGCAACCAGATCGCAACGATCACGAAACCTTCAGATCTAGCCATCACCCAGCACGCAGGAGTCGATGGCTTGATGACAAATTTAACGGGTCAGTTGCTTGCGATTTATGTCGCAGACTGCGCGGCAATCTATCTAGCCGATCCGGTAACGCGAGCGATTGCCTTGCTGCATTCAGGCAAAAAAGGAACTGAGGGAAATATCCTACGTGAAACCGTGCTTCAAATGACCGAACTTTATGGCACCTGCCCAAGCGATCTGGTCGGCGTGGTTTCTCCATGTATCCGTCCGCCAGATTATGATGTCGATTTCGCCGCAACGATTCGTCAGCAGGCGAGTGAGTTAGGAATCGTAAACTTTCATGATAGTTGCCAGAACACCGCTACGGATTTAGGAGTCCATTACTCGTATCGGATCGAAAAAGGCCAAACCGGCCGGATGCTCGCGCTGCTTTCCATTCAATAATCATAAAAATTCTTCTCATTTGACTCCGCTTTCAGCTTTTTAGTATTTCAGCTTTTACCTCAACATGCTTTCACCCGCCAAACTCAATCTCTCCCTCCGCGTTCTTTCGAAACGTCCCGACGGTTTCCATGACATCGAAACCTTGATGGTCAAACTTCCCGGCTTGGCGGATGAAATCACGATTCTTCCCGCGGATGCATTTTCATTCACTTGTTCAGATCCGAGTTTACCCACCGATTCAAAAAACCTTGTGGTGAAAGCAGTCGAGGCACTGGCAGCAAAATCCGGGCAGGCACAACCTTACCAGATCCATCTGGTAAAACACATTCCACACGGCGCAGGCCTTGGCGGTGGATCAAGCAACGCGGCGACGGTTTTGTTGGCGCTAAATGGCCAGCTTGAAAATCCCCTAGCCGCTGACGAACTACATCAATTGGCGGCAGAGATCGGATCGGATGTTCCTTTTTTCCTCTACGCCGGGGCAGCTTGGTGCAGAGGACGCGGTGAAATCATCGAAGCCGCCACAATCCCGCAAGATTTACCGATTGTTTTATTTAAGCCCGGTTTCAGCGTCTCAACTGCGGATGCTTATCAAGATTGCTTGGAAGCCGAACCAGTTCCGGGAATTCGTTATGATCCGTATCGCTACGCGGGACTGGAGTTAGTAAACGATTTAGAAAAACCCGTTTTTGCCAAGCATCGCTATCTCGCAGAATTAAAAGACTGGCTACAAAACCGGCGCGATACCAAGGCGGTGTTGATGTCAGGTTCGGGATCGACCTTGTTTGTCATTCTTCGTCCCAAAGGTCGCGCGGAAGGTTTGATTCACACCGCGCATAAATACTTCGACGCGAATCTTTGGACGTGGAGCGGAACGTTATAAGCTCTCCACCGCATCCAGAAACGATGGATATTTTGGCTGCCAGCCAGTTGCCCTGAGCTTGGCGTTAGAAACTTGTTTGTGTGTCCATCCTCGTTTCCGATTCAAATCCCGCGGACCACTGGGAGGAAGCTCTTTTCCGAATGTTTTAGCTAGTCCTTGGTAAACCTCGAGCTGCGTTAAACTTTCTGAATCAGAGACATTGAAAATCTGACCCGTAGGAAATTCTGTTAGAGAAAATAAATGCAGCAGCGCACTGGCGGCGTCATCGCGGTGGATTTGATTGATGTAGCGTCGGCCGTCTTCCTCGATGACGGCTTCGCCATCTTTGAATTTCCGCAGCAATACGCTGCGGTTTGGTCCATAAATTCCCGCCAGTCTAGCAACCACCCCACCAGCATCGGTCACACATTTTTCCGCGGCCAGTAGAAGATTTCCCGTCTCGCGATCCGGTATGGCTTCGGATTCCTCCGTCACCCACTGACCCTCTTGTTGCGCGTAAACCGAACTGCTCGATGTGAATGCAATTTTAGAATGAGGGAAACGTCGGATGAGGTTTTCACATCCATTGAGGTAAACTCTGCGGTAAGCATCCTCACCACCGCGACCCGATGCCGCGCAATGAATGATCGCATCCGCATCTGGAAGCATTGACACCGCAGCGGAATCACTAACATCACAGGCGATCAAGTTTTCTCCGCCGCTTAATGCAGCACCAATGACATCCCATCCCGAGGCTTTGAATTGCCGTAAAATTTCTTCGCCCAAATATCCGGCGCCTATGACCAAAAGTTTTTTCATTCCTAGCAAATTAGTCATTATTGCGAGCGACATACCACAGTAGCAAACCCCCTACGATCAGCCCTCCTAGGAAGATTGGCCAGAATAGATTTTCAATAAAAGGCGGCAAATGAACATTCATCCCGAACAAACTTCCAAGCGCAACCAGCGGGAGGAAAAATCCGGTAACGAGGTTGAGCTTGAAAAGAATTTTTCCTAACCGATCCGACGCTCGTGCATGCTCCTCGGAAGCCTCTGCCTGCCAGAAAATGAGAGTTTCTCTAGCATCGCTTTGCAATAGTTCCGCCGCCCTTTCGATTTCTCGAGCTCGGTCACGGAAAGTAAGGATGTCTCGATCATCGGGTTCTTGCGTGAGAGTCTCCTCCAGCGCGTGAACCAAGTTCCGTGTGCTTCGAGTGAGCGGTCCGGCATGCTTGAGAATTTTGAAAACTAGCTCCGTGGATTCGGTTTTCTCAAGTTTCTCTTCGTTGATATCGATCGCTTTAGCGTAGCGATCGAGTAACGCACTAAGATCACTCAATCCCGAACCACTGGCCTGCACCCAACTCCCATCATTCTTTCTCCAGAAAAATGTCGCCTTACGTTCTGGGATGCCCGCCTCTGGAACTTCATGCACCACAAGCAGTAACTCTGTTTCACCAACCACGCACCGCTGATGCCCTGGGCGGCCGCTTAGCTGCTCACGCAAATCGCGTTCGATTTCAAAATTGCTAGGCAATATCAGTAATTCTTCGTGCATGAATACATTCTTCTAAGGGGGTTTTCTGAAAATCGCAACTCTTGCCGCGAAATGTCGATCACGGGACTCAATCACCAATTCCTCACTCGACGGTATCACAAACGTGAAAGAACGTGAATAAACCATAAACCCATCATCTCAGTTCAAGGAAATGCTATCAGAGCTCCCTTAGGTTCATTTTCGTTAAGCTCTTTAAAAACCTCTTCCCATTCGCTTTTATTCGCGTTCATTCGTGATTATCTTCCTTCCATCTGTCCGTCGTCGGGCTTGCATATTGGCTGATTTCGTACTAATTACTTCGCATTCATGAAATACTTTCTATTGCTCGCCTGCACGGTTCTTTTCGTTTCCTGCATCGATACTCGGCCTCCAGGCTCAGATTATATGGCTGGAATCGGCGGATCCATTCATAAACCAGCATCAGGTGGGCCGAGTCATCCTGCTCCTGCAATCCCAGATGATGTGTCTTACTGGGAAGGTGATGACGTCAATGGCTCACCCATGATCAAAATTAACCGCAGTCATCAAAAAGCTTACTTTTACAAAGGCGGAACCTTAGTTGGCATTTCAAGAATTTCTTCTGGAAAAGAAGATACTGGCACACCTCCAGGAAACTATAAAATCAGCCAAAAGAACAAAGATCATAAATCGTCGCTCTACGGCACGATCAAAGACAAAGCCACCGGCCAAGTGATCAACGACAACGCAGACATTCGAGTCGATAATGTCTTACCGGGTCAGATCTTTTACAATGCTCCGATGCCGAACTACATGCGTTTCAACAGTGCGATAGGTATGCATACGGGCTACCTTCCGGGTTACGCCGCATCCCACGGCTGCGTGCGCATGCCTCACCACATGTCGACCAAGTTCTTCGAAAACGTGGAAGTCGGCACTCCGGTGATTGTGGAGTGATGATCACTCGTGAGATCCTGCCCGCCCGTTGAAGGGAGATTTTCCTGCATGGAAATCGGTTATTTGTAGCTCACTGGCTTACCGGATTTAGCGGATTCGTAGAGAGCATCGATGATCCACATCAGTTTGTGAGCTTGATCGGGAGTATTGAAAGGCTCCGCGGTGCCGTTGATCGTGTGGATGAAGTTGGAGGCAGAATCAATCCGGCCCATGTCTTCGCATTCCTCAGTGACGATAGCTCGATTCACGCTGTTGCCGTTTTCTTGAACGTAGAGTTCGCACGTATCAATGGCTGTGTTGTCCAGACCATCGCGACCGAACAAGCGCTCAACTTTTCCGCCGGCTTTAGTGCCTTGGAAAACGACAGAGACTTCTTCACGTTTGATCATTTCCGCCCATGAAACTTGGAGGCTGAGAACTTGGCCGGTTTTGAAACGAACGAATCCGTGCGCCGCACATTCCACATCCGTGGTGCCGCCTTCGCGGTCAGGAATTCCCCATGGACCTTTGAAGCCGGGGTCGGTGATGTGAGTATCAAAAGTATTCGCTAAAACATGCGAGGGCACCGGGTAGCCCATGAGGTAGAGCGCCAAATCGATCATGTGTAATAGATCGATCGTCGCACCACCACCGGACATTGCCTTAGT
>CAWUUP010000150.1:0-7717 GCA_963925255.1 uncultured Luteolibacter sp. | reverse complement strand
CCTTTGTTAAGGTTGTTTTTGATGAGCGGGTTGCGCTTGTTGTAATCAAAGAAGTTGAAACGACGCGCTTTGTAAGGGCAGTTATTCGCGCAGTAGCGAGTTCCGATGCAACGGTTGTATGCCATGGCATTCAAGCCGTCTTCGGTATGAACCGTGGCGTTGACTGGGCAAACCGTTTCGCAAGGTGCCGATTCACACTGCATACAACCAACAGGTTGCGGAATCATCTCAACATTGCCTGAATCAAATTTATTTTCCTTATGCGTGGCGAAATAACGATCCATGCGGATCCAGTGCATTTCTCGACCTATGGCAACTTGTTCTTTGCCAACAATCGGGATATTGTTTTCCGATTGGCAAGCAACCAGACAAGCGTTGCAACCCATGCACGACGAAAGGTCAATCGTCATCCCCCACTGATGGAGCTTATCGCTCAACAAGGAGTTACCTTCACGATCTTCTTGCTTATAGAGAGAAATATTAACCGGTGCGTGTGAATCGTTGCCCTGTTTTTTAACACCCGCAAGTTGTTCACTGAAGTTACCTTTGTGATCAACTGTATCGGTGGATATCTCACGAGCAAGAGCACGACCATACATCGCGTTGTGCTCTTGAGTAAGAGCAACTGAGTAACGATCATCCGTTTTCTTGATCGTTGCGCCGGTGGCGAAGTAAGAAGTGTTAGATGTGCGAAGCGGATAAGCATCGAAGCCGCGGTTCACACCAACAAGACCAACATATTTAGTGCCTTTCGAGTTACCACGACCTAATTCATCTTCATCGTTAAAGCCTTGGCCGTAACCGAGTGGGATGATCAGTGTATTTTCGGATTGGCCGAAGGAAACAAGAACAGGAAGCGTGAGTGATTTACCGTTCACTGTAACCGTAATCATCGGTGACTTACGGTTTTGACCTTCGCCATCTGGGGAGACCGATGCAAAACGTGTCTCAAGTGCGATGATATCATCGGAAATACCGAGCTCTTTAGCTGTCTTCGGCGCGATCAGAACGGCGTTATCCCAAGTGAGTTTGGAAATCGGATCCGGAGCTTCTTGTAGCCAGCCGTTGTCAATCCAACGTCCGTCGTAAACGGAGGCATCGGTCGCGAAAATAACATCGAGTTGTTTTGCACTCGGCGCGCCTACTTTTGCCTTGGAGATTTCCTCTGCCGCGTTCGCGGAAAGTGAAATCGAAGCAGTGGCATGAGTTGACGATACGTGGAAGCCATTTTTAAGAACTTCTTTCCACTGAGCATCAGTCCCATTGAAAGTGGTTTTCACAGCAAGCATGGCGGGTGCTGGAGCGCCTTTTTCCCCTTCTCCGAGTGAGAGTTTTCCTCCATCCAAGAAAGCAAGGATAAGCTCAATCTCTGAAACACAATCAGGATAGAGAGGAAGAATCATCGGCTGCACTACAGAGTAGACTCCACGGACGCTTTTCGCATCGCTCCATGATTCTAAGTAGAGAGCAAGAGGAACATGCCAAGTGCAGGCATAGGCAGTGGCGTTGGTGCGATCACTGACATGAATGCTGACCTTCGCCTTAGCGAGAGCCTCGGAGAACTTCAGATCCGCAGGTGCATCATAAACTGGGTTTGCAGGAGTCAGGAAAACTACGATTTCTACTTCAGCTTTATTAAGATCATCAGTCAGAGCAACGATGTCGCCGAATCCTTTATTCTCTGTCTCATACGCCTGCAGGCCTTTGCCATCGCCGATATTTCCGAGAGCAATGTTGATGGCAAGTGCGAGGTGTTTGACAGCTTTGGACTGACGCGATCCTGCGAGAACAGCAGTCTTGGTCCCGCTCTTCTGAAGATCTTTAACAAGTTCTGTGATCCATCTCAGCTCGTTCTTGTCGGTGGTCGGCACGATGCCGCCATTTGGTGCACCGACTTGACGTGCAATTTCTGCAGCGATTGCAGCAATGCGACTTGGTGCGATCCGCAAACGGTGATCCGCCATTCCGCCGGTGAGACTGAAAGCTGACTCAACCGAATAAAGGCGGTTCATTGAATCTGCGTTTGGTTTCGATTTGAAACCAGAGCCTTCTGGTTTACGACGATTAAAGAATGTAATGTTAGAACCTTGTGGATCGGTTCCAGCGAAGTCGCAATCAAGTGAAAGGATACGATCCGCATTCGCGAAGTCTGGGACCAGTTTAACGCCATCACCGAGAATCTCTTTATCGTTAAGTGTCAGAGCCTCGTATTGATAAAACTTAGCCTTGCTGAATGAGCCAGCGAGCTCGGTTAGCAAACGCAGACGCGTCGGGCTCTCATCGGCGCCGAATACGAAACCAATTTTAGCACTCCTGTCTTTAGCAATCTCGCTAAGAGCAGTTTGGAAATCGGCGATTTTTTTTTTTTTTTCACCATTGATGAAAACACGTGAACGCGAGGTTGAGTAGAGATCGAGAACGGATGCTTGAGCAAACGCATCGGTTCCCTCGTAGTCAGGATGCAGGCGATTTGGGCCAACTTTTGTTGGGCGACCCTCAAAGGTAGTGACAACCAGCGGCACCGCACCTGCTGCGCGTGGCAGAGAAGATGCATAGTAAGTTGCTTTGCCTGGAATCACCCATTCTGGTGCTTTGGTGTAAGGAACGATATAGGCTTCTGGGCGGCGGCAAGCGACCATGCCAAATCCGGCAAGAGCGGTCGATGAACCCATGAGTTTGAGGAAAGAGCGACGGCTAGTTTCTAGAGCCTCTTGGTTTTCCATTTCAGCCGCACCCTGCGGAAATTCACGATCCATCCAGCTACGGAAATCTGTGGTATCCTCAAGTTGGCCAGTGCTGCGCCATGAGACGGTAGTCTCATCATTAGGGACTGCGGGGTGTTGCAAAATGCGTTTACTCATATCAGGGCTGCTGAAAGATGTTTATGGAAAATTTGGGGCTCAGTGGTGGCAGGTAGCGCAAGTGGCCTTGGGGTGAACCGAGAATTGCTCTTTAAGCTTTTTGCCGAGGTCAAGTGTGGTCTTCAAATCGTCACCAGGCTTCGCATATTTGGCGACATCTGCGTCGCCGTAATGGAAATTGAAAACCTCCTCAAGTGGGCGAAGATGTTTTTCAGGAGCACGGTGACACTCTAGGCACCATCCCATCGAAAGGGGCTGATCTTGGTAGACGACTTCCATTTCGTTCACATTACCATGGCAGCTTTGGCAGGAAATTCCGCGATTCACGTGTGCTGAGTGGTCAAAATAAACATAGTCGGGAGCCTTGTGAATGCGCACCCACTGAATGGGCTTACCATCATATCCAGGATGATTCACATTCATTGAGCGATGGAGTGGAGCGAGTTTCGGACTATCCTTTTGAACGTGCTGATGACAGTTCCAGCATGTGTTACCGCTCGGCACGTTAGAATGACCCGCAACATCCACAAAAGAATGGCAATAACGGCAATCCAAACCGAGTTGCTCGCTGTGAATTTTATGAGAAAATGGAATTGGCTGCGACGGTTGATATCCGACGGCTTGAGCCTTTGGGGTTGCGTAATAAGCTACAGCAACGACCACTCCTGCCCCGATGGTGCCAAGGCAAAATGCAATTTGAAAGGGAAGTAGGTTCGACCAACGTGGAAAAATATTCGCCATGAGAGCTAAGTGAGTAAGGTAGTAAGCCGAAAGAAGAATGGGAGCTTGTGAAAAATTTCACAAGCGTTTTTCTTTCATAAATGTAAAATAAAAAACATTAGGTTATTGAGATTAAGTATCAATAAAAATACCCATGCCGCGAACGCCTGAAAACACTGGGAATCTTCCAGAAACGAAACGCGATTTTCCATCGCGAGTGCAATGTTGAAGAAGGAGCTGCCGTGTCCCACAGCATGAGGCTGAACGGTGTCTCTACGTTTGATTCATGAAGGAGGGTGAGACGCCCTCGGCCTCAGGGAGTGGTTACACTCCCGCTTCTATTTCGTTCACGAGCTCGCGATAGAAAGTCGCGGTTCGTTTCGGGGTGTTACAAAAAAAGGTAGGGTAAACACGCCGTGTTGACCGTGATTCTTCTAGAATAGGGAATTCGATGATGAAGCTTTATGATGTTCTCGCCTCTGACAGAAAAATCTTACCATTGCGTTTAAGCAAAGGTCGTCTCGGCAAGACGACCCTACCCTTAAAGTTCAATTCTCCATTCTCTTAATCCCAAGCGGATTTCCATCCTGAAGCTCTGCAGGAAGTAAAGCATCTGGAAAGCTCTGCCAAGCAACAGCCCGACAGAAACGGAAGATTGCCATCGTACCGACGGAAGTACTACGACCATCGGAGGTTGCTGGAAACGGTCCTCCGTGAACCATGCTGGAGCAGACTTCAACACCGGTTGGGAAACCGTTGAAAATCAAGCGACCCGCAAGCTGTTGAAGGGAGTTAACTAAGCTTGAGTATTGAACCAGTTCCTCAGGTGTCCCGTGGACGGTAGCGGTAAGTTGACCTTCGAGTTTTGCGATTGCGGCTTCGATCTGTGCTGCGCTGCCTCGAACGATGAGTGAAGCAGGACCGAACATCTCAGCTTGGAGATGCTCGTTTTTAAGAAAATCTTCGATCGCTACCGTGAATACTGCAGGTGCGCATTGACCGTGCGCCTTTTCTGCGGAGCTGAGTGCTAAAACTTCAACTCCAGAAATGTTAGATAAAGATGTGGTCGCATCGACAAACGCTTTGCAGATCGCTGCGTTGAGCATGGTGCTTGGTGAGCCTACTTCTACGAGACTTTTGAGTTTTGCGAGGAATTCATCTCCCTGCCCTGTTAGCAAGAATACCAGACCTGGGTTTGTGCAGAACTGACCAGCACCGAGCGTGAGTGAGCCGTAGTAAGCTTCCGCAAGAGCTGCCTCACCTTTCGCAAGTGAACCGGGAAAGAACACGATCGGATTGATCGAGCTCATTTCTGCGTATATAGGTTGAGGACGCTTTGCAGCGGTGTCCATGAGAGCCGTTCCACCACCGCGTGAACCAGTGAAGCCAACAGCTTGGATCACTGGATGTTTAACAACAGATTGACCGACCGTGCGACCACCACCGTAAAGAACTGAGAAAACACCTTCTGGCATACTGCATTCTTTAGCGGCTGCAATTACTGCGTTTGCTACGATTTCTGCACAACCTGGATGCGATGAATGTGCGATCACGACGACTGGGCAACCTGCTGCAAGAGCCGATGCGCTATCACCTCCAGCCACAGAGTATGCGAGTGGGAAATTGCTAGCGCAGAAAACCGCAACTGGACCGAGTGGACGAAGCATCGAACGAAGATCGGGCTTAGGAACTGGCTGACGATCTGGCATTGCGCGCTCAATGCGTGCATCAACCCATGAACCCTCTTCTAACATGGTTGCGAACAAGCGGAGCTGGCCAGTTGTGCGTCCAATTTCACTGCGCATCCTTGCTTCAGGAAGTGCGGTTTCTTGATGACCACGAATCACGATATCTTCTACTAAAAACTCGATTTTCTCAGCGATTTTACGAAGGAAAGCCGCACGGGTTTTTCCAGGTAAATTCGAATAAACCGGAAACGCCGCAGCGGCCAAAGCCATAGCTTGCTCGACCTCTTCAGGAGTCGCAGAAAAATAAACTGGAGCCAGAGCTTCACTCGTTGCGGGGTTTACTGCTTGTCCGCATGACTGACTGCCAGCGGAACGAGAAAAGCCAATAAAGGAGGAGCCAGTGAGCTGAGTGATCATGAATGGTAGATTTAAATAAGCATCTATCTTCGACAGACTTTCACTGGATATCTACTCATAGCGTCGCCCGTATGACGCATACAATCCACGTGAATATCCTCTTTTGGACAAGACTTGAGCCGCATTTTCCTGAGTTACCCAGAGAATATTAGCTGATTTCCGCAATGAAATTGTGAAAAAGAAATTCCTGTGACTTAAACTCCTTTGAAATACTATAATCGTAATTGCGATGTTATTTCAATCCATCCAAACTTTTCAGAATCGCTTGTTGAACTTTTGGATCTCCTATATTTCCAAGGTGTCCACCATTAGCAAAAACCGTCAGGCGTGAGTTTGTAAATGTCGATCTCAGCCAGGAGATATCTTGAGGGCGAAGTAGGAAATCATTTTTATTTACTATGACGCGAACTTTGGATTGCGCACGAAGCTTAGCGCTTTGCGTTTTCAAGTTCACTTCTCTTACAAGCTGATCTTTACTGATTCCTTTTTGTTTATAGTAAGGCACTGCAAATCTCTCAAAGTAATCACCCAGAGAATACTTAAGAATTTCGTTATAAACTGGCTCTCTACGCCAATTAGAAATAGGAGTTTGAAGCACTCCCATATTATTTCTTGATTGGCTATCGTAAATAATATCACGAAGACCTATGCGGAAGTTTAAGCCTATAAGATATTTTGATTCATCAGCATCGAACATGACTGGCTTCTTAGACTTATTTTTATTCAATAAAGCATAGCCTACCTTGTGCATGGTGTTGTTCACTCGCTGCTGACGCTCCGCTTCAAGCCATTTCAATGGCGCGTTTGCTAACTTATCTAACACTTCAAAGCCGTGAATGATATCAACGGGCATATCTACAGCGACGTAACGATCAAACGTCATCAACTCAGATTTCGTTTGATCCTCTCTGACCGCAATCTGTAACGTTTCAAATCCACCCATAGAAAGGCCAAGCATCGCGCGCTTCGTAAAACGATTAGGATACTTTTTAACTAATGCCCGATCCGTTTCCGTCACCGCCACCAAAAGGTCTCGGCTGTCTACTGGCGGATAAACTGGCAGAGCTGCAGTCGATGCAGTGTTCATAAAATCAGGATGAAACACACTAGTTGTGCAGACCACTGAATAGCCATTTTGATAAAGCTTCTCAGCAAGGCCAATTGACATTGAAGAGAGTCGATGAGATGTGAGTCCAGGAGCAATGTAAACCAAAGGTGCAGGATCAGGCTGCAGCCAGTATGTCGTTATCATTTTACGGCCCGTGGTAGGAATTCTAACTGAAATCTCGCGACTCTGTGTCAGAAATTTAGGATCTTGCGGGCCGAATTTTACCGCGCCAAATGTCTGAAGCGTTGGCAGATCGATAGCACCTTTCGTCTGTAAATCTGGAACACCGTCCTTGGTGCAATATGTCCATACGATTCTTGATGTAGCATAAGGGTCTGCATCGATTTGAAGTAACCGCTTAGACTCTTCGCTTAGATCGCTCAGACGATTATAAGTCGTAGCCGGATTCACCATATCGTATGGAGGATAATAATTGAGAGGCGCGGAGAGCTTATCACTGACTAAGCCAATTGCGCTACGGTCATCACTTGGTCCAAAAAAGGGCATAACCACATAATTATTTTGCTTCCAGCCCCATGTTCCAAATGTCTGGCCGAAGTTCGCTTCAGATTTCGGCATGTTCCATTTGGTCGCAGGATCAAAAAATCCAGCAAGACCCACAGTGGAATTTGTGAAAAAGCGCAAAGTTTCATCCCCCGCTCCACCCCAACGACCCTGCAACATGTGATTCACAACCCGACCAGGATAGCTGACGTTACGACCAAAATCTTGAATTGATCCACGCACTCTTGGAGGTATCAATGTCCGATAAACCCTCGCTGTCGGGTGAATCACACCAACCAGTAATCCCTCATTTACCAACCATACACCGCGATTTATCGGTTCGGCGGAATCGTTCAGCAGGTCTGGTAGCGGCGTATTCGCACCCGCTGTCGGATTAGAATTCGCGGCAAGCGGGCTCT
>CAWUUP010000149.1:0-3819 GCA_963925255.1 uncultured Luteolibacter sp. | reverse complement strand
GTCTTCGTGCTTTGGAAAAATTACTTAAGAAGCGCTGCCGGCAAGCTCGGCGTGATCCTGAGAAATACGAAATCAAGTATGGGAATTCTTTGGGCTTACGCGATGTTGTAAAAAAGCTCCGTGAGGGTAATTCCAAACCATCTCCAGTGCCGCAGGATGTTGAACAGGAGGTGAAGCGATGAAGTATTTCTTAATTTTTTTGCTGTTAGCAATGAGGGTTGCTTTTGCTTTACCAGAGGTTGGACAGGGTCAGGGAGCCAACTCTCCTCAGATTATTTCAGGAGAAGATGAAATAACACGTTTCAAAGAAATCGAACCCGCTTTGGTTGAGAAGTATTTCTCAAAAAAACCGGTTCAATACCTAGTTGATCCGCAAGGATTCCTTTCTTCTGAGGAGGGTAAGTCGATTGAAACTTTTCTCAATAATCACGCTGCCGATTCAACGATTGATCTGTATCTTTTTATCTTTGGTGAAGATCAGAAACTGCCGGCTGAAGGTGAAAATAAGGATTTCATGCAGCGTCATTTCTCTAAAGGGAAACCTGTGGTGGCTCTTCACTACTATTTTGGAAATCCTACGCGATCGGATATAGATATATGTCCGGTTATCGCGAAAGTTGTATCTCCTTCTGAACGAGAAAGATCGGTGCAGGGTTCGTTGATCCGTGCTACGCGTGAAAATGGACTTTATGAGCAGTTGGCAGAGTTTGTGATGCAGTTTTCAGTTCATACCTATTGGATGGAACGTATACTAGATGAAGCTTCCGTTAGAGAGGTCGATAAAACCCCAGTAGAGGTGTCTCCTGTTATTATTGAAAAGAAAATTAAATCAAATCCACTTGAATGGATTCCGGAACAGTTCAGGGAGTCGGCTTTGATTGGAGCTGGCGGGTTAGCTTCTCTACTTTTTTTGAGCGCCCTGTTATTTTGGTTCAGGTCTAGAACACGCCTCGAATTTCCTGAAATTGAGTTCGAGGTGAGGTTGGGTGGAAGTCACGGGGCGGGTATTGGTGCGGTGGTTCATTTTACTAGTCCTGCCGTGTCTCCTGCCCGGCAGCGGGAACAAGTGCCGGAATACCTCAGACGCGCCTGATTTCCGAAAACTTGGGTTGAACCTCTGGTCATAAGAGGTGAGGGTTTGCGCGGATGGATAAGCCCAACATACTGGTAGATACAAGCGTCCTCGGATCTGAAGTAAAGCTACCTGGCAAACTTGGTGAAATGAGTCTGGCGATGCAGGTTCTGACGCTTGCGATGTGGCCGCTGTTAGAACAAGTGCTCGCTTTTTTTGTTGGCATGAGTGATGTCCTGATTGCGGGACGGATGGCGGTGGGTGCGGAAAAAATTCCTGTTATGGATGCGATGGCGCTGGGTGGATACGTCGCTTGGTTTCTTTTTATTTTCCAAGGTGCGGTAGCCACCGGGGTGATGGCGCTGGTATCGCGTGCGACGGGAGCGCGTGATTCGAAATTGGCGAGCCGCGGTCTGGGGCAGGGTCTTTGGTTAGGTGCGATTGCAGGATTTGCTGCATTTGTCGTCCTGCAGGCCGGTACTCATTTTATCATAAGTTGGATGGGGCTAACTCCAGAGGCTGCGGTTTATGCTGAAGATTACATCCGAGTGCTCGCTTGGTCGGGACCGATTGCTGGCGCTACGTTTGCAGTGAATGCTGCGCTGCGTGGAGCAGGTGATACGAGAACTCCATTCATGGCGATGCTGGTCGTTAATTTGGTTAACATCGGCACGAGCGTATTTTTCGTATTTGGTCCTGACCCATTCGGAGGGATGGGTGTTAAAGGAATCGCACTCGGAACCGTGATTGGCTGGATCGCTGGACTGGCGACTGTGGTTGGCATGTTAGCTATACGGAAACGCGAAGGTTTGCGTTGGCGCCGTGAAGCTCTTGCGTTTCATTTCGATACCATCGTCCGCATCTGGCGCGTGGGTGTTCCTCAGGCTATCGAAGTGGCAGGTATGTGGGCCATCCATTCGTATGGTCTGCGGGTGATTTCCCGCCTGGGTCAAGAAGGAGCTTTGGGTGCTCACTTTATGGCAGTTCGATTAGAATCGATGAGCTTCCTTCCTGGCTTTGCGATCGCCTCAGCGGCTGCCGCGCTGACGGGGCAATACCTCGGTGCTGGATCAAAAGACATGGCTCGTCGCGCTGTTCGGTTTGCGTGGAAACTCGCAGTCGGTGTGATGCTTGGAATGGGAATATTTTTTGTTCTCGGGCGCGAGCAATTGGTTGGTTTGATTGCTCCGGGTAGTGAATTGCATGTGAAGTTGGCTGCGCCGTTATTGGTGGTTTGTGCCATCGCACAACCGTTTTTTGCGACCTGTATCATTCTGAAAACAACCATGCGTGGCGCGGGTGCTACACGCCTCGTGATGCGGTATGCATTCTCCAGTATGTTGTTTTATCGGATCGGGGTGTTGTGGGTTCTTTCACACTTCCATTTCATTTCGCTGACCGGAGTATGGATCGTGCTGAGTTTGGATCTATTCACCCAAGCGATTTTGTTCACTCGTTTGCATTTCAAAGGCCATTGGCTGGATGCGAAGGTGTGATTGGGGTAGGGCACCATCGCCGAGGGTGCCGCGCGAAGCGGATTGTATTCGATACTCTCTTAAATCATCAAATTCTTCCTCATTTCATGCGGCTCCTTCGGCCCCGACAGATCGGGGTGTACGATGGCGCCATACCATTTTTAGAGTTCTTGGTCTTTCAATGTTTCGATGAAAAGCGTCTCGACCTTGTTCCGCGCCCAAGGTGTCTTCCTGAGAAATGACAGGGTGGATTTGATCGATGGATCGTTAGCAAAGCAGCGAATCTTTATGCGGTCAGCGAGTTCATCCCAACCGTATTCTTCGACAAGTCTCTCTACGATAATTTGCAGGGTGTAACCGTGGAGAGGATCGTTTGGGTGGGAATCCATATTTATGGAAGCTCCCGGATTTTTAGATTGCGAAAACGGATAGGTGAGCCCTCGGATTCGAGGCAGAGATGTCCGTTGTTCGGGGAGGCGTTGTTTCCACCTGAAACTTCCGCTCCATTCACCCAAAGCCTAATCTCGCCATTGATCGCTCTAACATAGTAATGATTCCACTGACCCGAAGGTTTGGTGGTTTCTGCGCTAGGAAAGCTTCTTACCCCATCGGGTGAAAGCGGGGGGAAGGGGATGAGCTTGCCTTTTCCTACAGGAAAAACATCACCATGGCAGGTGAACCAATCGCTTTTCTCTCCAGAGCTCTTCTCGTAAGCGGATTTGAATTCAAGATCGAGGATCTGGACTTCAATGCCTTCTTTTGGAAGTCCGGGTGCTTTCAGTTCATCCAGGCAAGATTTGCTAGTCCAAACGAAAATCCCTGAGTTTCCAGCAGGTTTCTCATGCATCCACTCGACGCGGAGTTCAAAATTGGTGAAGGATTTTTCGGTGCGGATCACGCTAACAGGCTGACCTGTGCAGGCGATCTCCGCTTTCGCGTCATCGAATGCCCATGTATCTGGGTTGCTGTTCACTGCAACGAAATCCGCTTTCTGCAACGCACGCCAACCAACCTCATTGCCGGTGATTTTTGGAGAAAGCTCTTCTGCTAAAAGATGGGGAGTTCCTTGAATCAGTAACGCAGCGAATAAGATTTTTTTAGTAAACATAGGGAGGAAGCGAGGTGATCATTCGGTTAGCGCGAGGAAATCTTCAATTTCACGTGAGGGATCGTTGGAGCGCATCAGCGTTTCACCAATCAATAAGGCATTGGCTCCAGCTCTTAATGCGCGCAGGGCGTCGTCGTGAGTTTTGATGCCGCTTTCTGAGATGA
>CAWUUP010000148.1:0-3853 GCA_963925255.1 uncultured Luteolibacter sp. | reverse complement strand
CATTTACAGCAGTTTTCTGGTCTGTGTTGGCACAATTTTAGCTCAAGTCCCTGAGATTACCCCCTTTCACTCACATCTTTCATGTCCATCGCCGAATTGCCAATCTCATCCACGAGCATCATCACCCCAGACTCCCCAGCTTTTGTCAATCGACGCGGCGCGATGAGCACTCTCAGCCTGGCAACTGCGGCTATCTTCGCAGGTTCGATGAACGCTTCTGCCGGATGGTTCGGATCAAAAAGTGACGACCTTCCAACAGTTAAGGTTAAAACCAGCGGTAGCTCAACGAAGCCCAGCCAAAAAATCGGCGGATTTGATGAGACATGGGTGCGCCTAGAGGGAAAAAATCTCAACCATTACGCTGATTACATCAATTCTCTGAAGCTGCAAAACATCAGTGCACAACAAGTCATAGAGGCTCATGTGAAAAAGCGCAGAGAGGTATGGAATACCCTCCCTCCTCGCCAATGGTGGACTCGCATCGGTTACACCCTTCGGGTGGTCGATCGCGTATCCTCCGAAATGCATGTCCCCGTGAAGGAAATCGTCTCTGCTTACCGTTGCCCTAAATACAATGCTCTCTGCAGAGGAGCTAAAAGCCACTCGTGGCACCAAGCAAATGTAGCGATTGATGTGCGCTACGAAACTTCAGCCCGTAAAGTCACCGCTGCCACTCGCAGTCTCCGTGACCGCGGACTCTTCAAAGGCGGCGTCGGCAGCTACTCCAGCTTCACCCATATCGATACCCGCGGCACCAATGTGAATTGGTAAGCTTTTTTACCGCAGTCAGGCTCTCGGACTGCTGGGATGATTCCCAGCTCTCTGGGTTGATTGAGTCTAAACGGAAACCTCGGGTTACAACCAGCTCTAGATCTATACACGCCCACTGCAAAAGCTGGGAATCATCCCAGCAGTCCAAAGCCTTCGGCGACGTATGATTCCACTGCCAACCTCCACTGTCTGTTTCAGGTTTGTATTTTCCATAGTGCTCTCTAGTATCGCTTTATGACCCTCGCCACGAAAATCACCGTTCTTCGGCTTTTCTTGGTGCCCGTATTCGCGACTCTCGCGATCGCCTACAGCGTAAAGGCAAACTGGGTAGAGAACCCTGAAACCCTCCGCTGGGCGGCTCTTTCTATTTTCACTATTGCCGCCCTCAGCGATTGGTTGGACGGCTGGCTAGCGCGACATTGCAATCAAGGTTCAGATCTCGGCGCATTTCTCGATCCCATCGCCGATAAAGCTTTAGTTTTTTCTGCCATCTTCGTGCTCACCTTTTTTCAGTGGGATAAAGACGGTTGGTCAATTCCGATCTGGTTCGCCGCTTTGGTCATTTTTCGTGACTGCATGATCCTCATCGGGATTCGAATTCTCTATTCGAAACGCTTGAAAGTGAAGATCAAACCCCATTGGTCTGGTAAAGCTTGCACCGTCAGCCTGTTTTTTGTGATCGGCTGGGTGATGCTCAAAATGATTCCTTTATCCCCTCTCTACCCGTGCATCGTCGCTGCCTTCTTCACCCTTTGGTCAACGATTGAATACTTCCGACAAGGTCTCGCCATGCTACGTCAGGCAAACTAGTAACATCACCATGTGGATCGCCCGCTCTAAAACCGAACTTCAACAACACCTCGTCACCTTACCAAGGCCGATTGTTTTGGTCCCAACCATGGGAGCGCTCCATCCCGGGCACGCGGCACTGATCGACCTCGCTCGGAAACACGCAGGCCCCGATGGTTCGGTGTTGGTTTCTATTTTTGTGAATCCCATTCAGTTCGATAAATCTGCGGATCTTGAAAAATATCCACGTAGCGAAGAATCGGATCTCACCATCTGCGAATCCCATGGTGCAGATGGCGTTTTTCTCCCAGAACCCAATGAGATGTATTTTAAAGATCGTTCCATCACGGTCACCGAAAACCTTCTCTCCAAGTATCTTTGTGGAGCAACTCGTCCAGGACATTTCGATGGAGTTTGCACAGTCGTCCTGAAACTTTTCAATCTGACCCGCTGCGATGCTGCGATCTTTGGCGAAAAAGATTTTCAACAACTTGCTATCATTCAACGCATGGTTCGCGATCTGGATCTACAGGTTCAAATCATCCCCCACCCAACCCTGCGTGAAGCCGATGGCTTGGCGATGTCATCGCGAAATCGCCGCTTAACTCCCGAACAGCGCTCCGATGCATCGAGAATTCACAATGCCTTACTCACCGCGGCTGTAAACAAATCACCCCAAGAGATTTTAGCAACCGCCCGCGACATCATCGAAGCATCACCGCTCACAAAAATCGATTACCTCTCACTAGTGGATGCGGAAACCTTACAACCGACTGAACAAATCTCGAATCCTACTATCCTTGCTTGCGCGGTATTTTATGGAGAAGTTCGCCTAATCGATCACATCCAAATCGGCAAATCATAGGCGACGAGATCAATTGCTTTTTCACTCATTATCTCCGCCGAAGAACGATTTGATGTAACCATACTCCATCATCGTGTCTTGCCATGCAGAAATGATTTGAGGATCTCGGAAAATACGATTTGCGCGGGCCATCCATTCCTCTGCCTCAACGAGTTCTTTTTTATCAAACGCAAGCGCTGCCCTCGTATAATAGTAATACGGCGAGTCATCTTGATAATCATACTTCTCCGACAAAAAGAGAGCTTCCTTATCTAAGTTAAGCTTCTTCTTGCAGAGAAAAAATTTGAACTCAATAAGTCGTGACATCATCATCGCGTTATCAGGCATGAGCTTGAGTAAGTCTTGAAGTTTATCGTGCGCCGCTTGCCACTGGCGGCTCACAAACATGCACTCTGCAATATTGAACTTCACACTCAGATTGGTTGGGCTGATTTCTAAAGCTCTCTTGAATGCGACCTCAGCTTTGTCAAAAGACCTAATTTCCACATAGCAAGAACCCCTTAAATTTAACAATTCCACACTATTTGGGAAAACTTTCTCGGCTTTATTCAGTGCCTCAAGCGTCTCAAACATACGCATGGTTGTGAAATATCGCTGCGCTTCAGTGAATAGATTTACGAACTCAGTTCGCTTTTCTTCAGAAAGATTTGAGAACTCAAGCTGAGCTGCCGACAGAGTTTTCACCGAATTATCTGCGGCCTTGGTGTTTTGGGCATGTAAAGACGCTGAAAATACCAGCGAGAGAAATAAAAACCATTTCATGGCGAAAAGTTAAGGCTTGTGGCTGGAAATGCAAAGTCCGAACTGTCGAATTCTCTCATTTATTGGACTTTTTCCATGCAATCAAAATGAATGGAGAGGGTCGATTCGTCGATAGTAATGCATATTTTGCCAATCTGAAGTTTTTCAATCCCTGTAAAAAAACCAAAACTTGTGCCGCTTCGTCATCTCCTCCCGGGTGATCAGGATAACAAACTACCGCGAGAACTCCTCCCTTTTTCAGCACGAGAATCGATGCTGCCAAGGCCTGCAAGGTCGTTTCCGCCTTCGTGATCAACTCACGATTCGTCCCAGGTAAATAGCCCAGATTGAAAACGATCACGGCAGCCGAACCCTCCGCTGCGAGTTGTTCTATTTCTATGTGTGATGTCAGGTGTAGATCGACCCGATTTTCTAACTGGCTTTCATGTAGTCGCCGGCGCGTCGCAGCGATCGCCTCCGCTTGGATATCGATAGCAATGACCTTCCCGTCCTCGCCCACGGCTTCTGCTAAAAACACCGTGTCATGACCATTTCCAGCAGTCGCATCGATTACCAGATCACCTTTACAGATCACTTGCCGTAAAAGCACCTGCAGCAAATCGGTTGGACACATGAGAAACATCAGCTCGGAAATTCTTTTGAGGATTCGA
Organism: uncultured Luteolibacter sp.; assembly: GCA_963925255.1. Classification (GTDB taxonomy): domain Bacteria; phylum Verrucomicrobiota; class Verrucomicrobiia; order Verrucomicrobiales; family Akkermansiaceae; genus Luteolibacter. The sequence continues at coordinate 16 of CAWUUP010000148.1, read as the reverse complement.
ACACAAAATCGGCATC
>CAWUUP010000147.1:0-6954 GCA_963925255.1 uncultured Luteolibacter sp. | reverse complement strand
GAAAACGGCAATCCGTGAGCTGATGCACCAACGCGTTTTCACGATCTTTGGTGAGCTGCGACCATTGAGTCTCTGGGGCGATGGCGGTGGTTTCGAGTATTCGCTCCCAGAGTCGGCGCGGCAGACCCACGGGAAATTTGTTTTTAATCAGAGACTTTCCTGATTCTAAGCGATGAACCGAAAACGTTTCGCGGAGTTCTTCGGCTGAGGTTTTTCCGAGCCAGTTGACCGAAACTTCTACGGCATAATCTTGTTCGGAAAAGCGCCGTGCCTCCCAAGCAGATAGCCTCAGGATCGCCGGGCCGCTGAGGCCGCGATGGGTGATCAGCACCGGACCGCTTTGAGCCGGACTTTTTGGAATGATTTTCACACTCGCGTTTTGTACCGAGAGTCCGGCAAGCCCTTCGAGGCGTTGGTCTGGGATATTGAAAGCGAAAAGCGAAGGAACGAGCGGCATGATGCTGTGACCGAGCGTTTCAATGGCACGTGTGAGCGGAGACGCTTTGAGCGAGCCAGACGTGATGCACACTTTGTCTGACGTCACCGTTTCACCATTGCTTAAATGCAGGGAAAACTTTCCGTCGGGATCGGCTTGTAGCTCCTGGAGCGCGATGCCGGTTTTTAAAATCACGCCAGCATCGCGGGCGGATTTCATGAAGCAGTCGATGATTGTCTGTGAGCTATCGGTCACTGGAAACATCCTGCCATCGGCTTCGGCTTTCAACTCCACCCCGCGCGCCTCGAACCACGCAACGGTGTCCTGTGACTGCCATTCGTGAAAGGCGCCGCGAAGTTCACGCGCGCCGCGCGGATAGTTTTTCGAAAGCAATGCAGGATCGAAGCAAGCATGAGTGACATTGCAGCGCCCACCGCCGGAAATCTTCACCTTGGTGAGGAACGCGTTACCTTTTTCATAAACTGTGACCTCCGCGGAGGGATCTGCTTCGGCAGCGGTGATGGCCGCAAAGAATCCCGCCGCGCCGCCACCGATGATGGTGATTTTGCGGGGGGTGTCGGTTTTAGGCTTCATCGGGAATAGGTCATATAGGACAAATAGGACTTATGGATTTTTTCTCCGATAAGCGAGCCGTGCTTTGATCCTATAAGACTTATGCTTTCACATAAACTTCCGCACCAGCTTCAGCGAACTCTTTGGATTTCTCTTCCATGCCTTTTTCGAGGGCTTCTTCTTCCGAGATTCCTTGAGCTGCGGCGTATTGGCGGACGTCTTCTGAGATTTTCATCGAGCAGAAGTGAGGGCCACACATCGAGCAGAAGTGAGCGGTTTTCGCGCCTTCCTGTGGGAGAGTTTCATCGTGGAATTCACGAGCGGTTGATGGATCGAGTCCGAGGTTGAACTGATCTTCCCAACGGAATTCGAAGCGGGCTTTGGAAAGGGCGTTGTCACGGTATTGCGCGCCGGGATGGCCTTTCGCGAGATCGGCTGCGTGAGCGGCGAGCTTGTAGGTGATCACTCCGTCTTTGACGTCTTTTTTGTTAGGAAGACCGAGATGCTCTTTCGGCGTTACGTAGCAGAGCATTGCGCAACCAAACCAACCAATCATTGCTGCGCCGATGCCTGAAGTGATGTGATCATAGCCTGGTGCGATGTCTGTAGTCAAAGGTCCAAGGGTGTAGAACGGAGCTTCGTGACACCATTCTAACTGTTTTGCCATGTTCTCTTCGATCATGTGCATTGGAACGTGGCCGGGACCTTCGTTCATGACTTGGCAACCTTTTGCCCATGCTCGCGTGGTGAGTTCGCCTTGGACTTGGAGCTCGCCGAACTGTGCCATGTCGTTGGCATCTGCAATCGAACCCGGACGGAGTCCATCGCCGATAGAGAAGCTGACATCGTATTTGGCACAGATGTCGCAAATTTCATCCCAATGGGTGTAGAGGAAATTTTCTTTGTGATGCGAGAGGCACCATTTCGCCATGATCGATCCACCACGTGAAACGATGCCTGTCATACGGCTGGCGGTCATCGGCACGAAGCGCAGAAGAACGCCAGCGTGGATGGTGAAATAATCGACGCCCTGCTCGGCTTGCTCGATGAGGGTATCGCGATAAAGCTCCCATGTTAGATCCTCAGCCTTGCCGTTGACTTTTTCGAGCGCTTGATAAATCGGCACCGTGCCAATCGGGACAGGGGAGTTGCGAAGAATCCATTCGCGCGTTGCGTGGATGTTCTTGCCGGTGGAAAGATCCATCACGGTGTCGCCACCCCACTTGGTCGCCCAACGCATTTTCTCAACTTCTTCTTCGATGGATGAAGCGACTGCGGAGTTACCGATATTCGCATTGATTTTCACGAGGAAATTACGGCCTATGATCATCGGTTCGCACTCGGGATGGTTGATGTTGAGCGGAATGATCGCGCGACCTGCGGCGACCTCGCTGCGCACGAATTCAGGAGTGATCTCTGCGGGGATGCGTTGTGGGAAGCGTTTGAAAATCCCGGGAGTGTAGGGACTGTCAGGAGATTGATGCGAACCCGCGTGCTGCTTGTTGAGATCATTGCGCACGATATCTGCTGATTGATCGGCGATCTTCGAGCGGCGCATGTTTTCACGGATCGCGATGAATTCCATTTCAGGAGTGATGATCCCGTTGTCAGCATACCATTTCTGTGTGACTGGCTTGTCTTTCGCGCGCAGCGGTTGGCGACGCTCAGCGGTCAGGCCGGGGAACTCGACGAAGCGATTGGCGCGCTCCGACGTGGAAGCAAACTCAGCATGCTTCTCTGTTAGGTAACCGTTGTCTTGCGGTTGAACCTCACGACCATTGTAAGCTTCCACATCACCACGTTTTAAAATCCACTCGCGGCGTAACGGCGGCAAGCCTTCTTCAGAAGTCCCTTCGAATTCCGGATCGCCCCATGGACCCGAGCAATCATACACGCGTACCGCTTCGTTTTTCTCAATCCGTCCGTTGAACGCCTTGGTATCGCTCAGGGTGATCTCACGCATCGGCACTTGAACCTCCGGATGAATCTCACCTTGCACATAAATCCGAGTCGATGCTGGCAACGACGCGCGGGATTCATCGTGTGTGGTGGATTCCTTACCGGCAGTTTCTTCTGGGCTGATCATAATGGTTTCTGAGTTCGTGTTGAAATGCGCGAATCAGAAAACCGAAGGAAAACAAGAACACCCAGCGGCATTCCCGACTCCCTACGGCGGTATGATCCGCTTCAGGTTCGAAGGGTTTTTTCCGCGCGTCGGAAAGTCTCAGCTTCCCCGTTCGGAAAGCTCCCCTGTCGTCTAAGTAGAGTCAATCAGCCCACCTCACTTGTCAAGAACCCGAACCGCCGAAGGCTTTGGACTGCTGAGATTCTTCTCAGCTCTTCATATCGGGCTATTTTATCGGGTGGAAAAATAAATACGGCGCAACTCCGTCTTAGAGCATCTGCCCTGAAAGCTGTGAATAACCGAATAACCACAGCAGTCCAAAGCCTGCGGCGTAATAGCTCTCTCTTTGCTTGCCCCGCTCGGCTCTTCCCGCTACTCCAAGCGGAACATGAGCGAAGTTTCCCAAGCACCCCAGTCCACCGAGGCAGAACTTATTGCAGTCCGCCGTGAAAAACTCGCGAAGCTGCGTGAACTCGGAGTCGATCCCTACGGTGCACGATTTGAAACCACGATCTCCCCAGCAAATCTCAAAGCGGATTTCTCTGAAGGCAAGCAAGTGACCACCGCTGGCCGCATCGTTGCGCTGCGTGACATGGGTAAATCCGTATTCTTCGGTGTCGGCGACGCGCATGGCTCGATTCAAGGCTACCTCAGCATCAAGGAACTCGATGAAACCCAAGCAGCGATCTGGAAATGCCTCGACCGAGGTGACTGGATCGGGATTTCCGGCGAAACCTTCCTCACCCGCACCGGCGAGCCGACAATTAAAGTTTCATCCTTCACCGTGCTTTCCAAATCCCTGCGTCCGATGCCGGACAAATTCCACGGCCTCGCGGATAGAGAAACGAAATACCGCAAACGCCACCTCGATCTCATCGGTAATCCTGACAGCGCGGCGTTGTTCATCACCCGCTCGAAAATGATCGCGGAAATCCGCAGTTTCCTCCACGACCGCGATTTCCTCGAAGTCGAAACCCCGATGCTACAATCCGTCGCCGGCGGTGCCGCTGCACGTCCGTTCGAGACCCATCACAACGCACTCGGTATGCCACTCACTTTGCGCATCGCGCCTGAGCTTTTCCTCAAACGCCTTTTGGTCGGTGGTTTCACGAAAGTGTTCGAACTCAACCGCAACTTCCGCAACGAAGGCATCTCCCGCCGCCATAATCCAGAATTCACGATGTTGGAAGCTTACTGGGCGTTTTCTGACTTCGAGGAAATGGCAAACATGGTTGAGGAAATGACCTGCCACCTCGCTGAGAAATTCTGCGGCGGATTGAAGATCGAGCACAAAGACGAAGAAGGTAACGTGATCCGCACGATCGACCTCACCCGTCCATGGAAACGCGCGGGCTATCACGATCTCATCAAAGGAGTTGCTGGCGATGATTTCTTCGACATTACCCCGGAACAACGCCGCGCGAAATGCGAAGCGATTGGCGTGCAGCTTTCTGAAAACATGGAGGATTACGAAGTCATCCAACAAGTTTTCGAGAAAAAGGTCGAGGAGCACACCTTTGACCCATGCTTCGTCACCCGCGTCGCGAGCGAGTTGGTGCCACTCGCCAAAGTCACCCCTGGCGGCAAGACGGTTGAAGTTTACGAACTGATCATCAACGGTCAGGAAATTTCCCCAGGCTATTCAGAACTCAACGATCCCGACGTTCAAAAACAACGCCTCGAACACCAAGCCGGTGGCGAAGAAGAACAAAAAGTCGATTACGATTTCATTGAAACCCTCGAGCACGGCATGCCACCCGCAGGTGGAATCGGTATCGGCATCGACCGCTTGGTCATGATGCTAACCGGCGCACCGACGATTCGTGATGTCGTGCTCTTTCCGTTGCTGAAGAAAAAGGATTAAGCATCCTCAATATCTACAGACCCAACGGGCCGGGATGAGGAAAAAAGGAAAAGGTGGTTGCGATCCATTTCTGTTTTTAGACACAAGAACTGAGATTCGAGTAACGGTTGATCGATGTGCAGAGCGCGGAAATCCTCCGTTAGCTCCCGTCTAAAAACTCTTAGAATCGGAAAATTTTCAACAGGAGGAAACGGAGGATTTCAATCGGAGGGATCCTTGAATAAGCCATTGGCCACTGTCCTGCTCCCAAAGTTTGGACAGCGTTGGATGATCGATTGTTGCTGCCAGTAAACCGCGTATTCATATTTTAATTACCGCGTATTTTTATAAAAAAATTCTCTCTCTAAGACCTAGATTGTTTGCCAGCAACCAGTCTAGGGGTCAGAACAAAAAAACGCTCCGGCCATATGATGGCGGGAGCGTTGGATATCTAAAAATTGGGAGTGATTAGAAGTCTAACTTCACGCCAGCCGTAACGCTGTTAGAGCTGTAACGAGAATTGCCCAACTGGCCGTCATAGTATGCATAAGCACAAAGGGTTGGAGTGATCTGGATGCTTAGGCCAGCGCTGATGAGGGCGCGGTCAGCTTTCATATCGGGACCCCAAACAGTGAACGTCGAGCCGTTTCCGGATGCAAATCGAGAATCGATAGACAGAGGGTTGTCGAGAAACTCGTGTTGCCATGACAAACGTGCCTGCGGTGTGATGGTCATTCCACCATATTGAGCAGCGTAAGAGATTTCTACTCCGAGGTTAGACCTCAGCGATTCCTGAGACTGGTCAGGATAATTCAGAGGAGTCATCGAGCCCGTCTCTGTGAATCCATTCATATTCACACGCGTATAGGCGATTGAGGCCATCGGGCTGAGAGTCCATTGATCATAACGATAGTCATAACCCGCGTTAATGAGGGCATCGAGTTCATAACCGTCAGTGCTGCCGTCGGCGTAGTCGAACGGCGATGTGTTGCTCAGTGACGAACGCTTGCTGTCATACTCATTGTATCCAACGCCTAACAAACCATCAACGTAGAATCCGTTGGAATATGCTGTGGCATAAATCGCTGCCTTATAGCTATCGACGTCAAGATTACCACCATTGGCGAGGTTTGCTTCAGTGTTGGTATACGACCCGAGGATACCAAAGGCAAAGTGATCACTGACGCTGCGGTCGATACCAATAGTAACACCCATAGAATCAAAGCTATAGGCACTACCGTTGCCATCGCTGTCAACAGATGCTGAGCCGCCAGTCGTTTCGACAAAGGTGGTCCATTCATCGTTACGAGGCGCTTCGTAAACTTCGTCCGGCGTGCCGCCGTTACTATCGGAATTGGAGTTTGATGCCGTTGCGGACTGCTGGCGGATTGGTCCAGAAGCTCTGCGAACTAACGCGAGGTGTCTCTCGATATTGAGGTTTTGGATTTCTGAATTGGAAATGCCGATTTGGAAGATTGAGGTCAATTCATCGGGGGCGATCAGGTCATACAACGCAGGAAGATTAGCAGGGCTTTGAGCGTCAAGATAAGTCGACACGCCGTCGGGATCCAAAGGATTATCGCTCACGTAGACATCGAGCATATTACTCGCCGACGTCTGATTGCGGGTCAAGTTGGATAGTGATGCGAACGAGTGGATCCAAGTGACGTAGGCATTATTAGTGTCATAGGTGATCGCTGGGAAGAGCACTGTGTCTCCTTGATGGTAGAAAATATCACCGCCCACATCGTAGATTTGAGCAGTCGGTGAGTTGGATGCAAACTCACCACTCAGGCCAGTGGAGGTGATGATGGTTTGGACGTCGCCAGTTTTTGGCGCATAGGTGCCTGTAGTAGCATTATCATACAAAAACACGTTGCCGCCGCTGAGAACGACGTTATTAATCACATTGTAATTTGTGTTAGAGGGGGTGCTCGTTAAGCGCATGGCGATGGTGCCGCCGGTTTGTCTGTAGCC
>CAWUUP010000146.1:0-2797 GCA_963925255.1 uncultured Luteolibacter sp. | reverse complement strand
TTCGTATCCTAGGCTAACCGCGTGACTCAACTTAACCCCAGTCCTACTCTCAAAACCGATGGAAAGTTCTTCCGTCTGGGTTCTGAAAGATTCTGGCTTCGCTGTGTCACCTATGGACCATTTCCACCGGATCATCATCTATCTCACCGTGCGGAATTCGAAAAAATCAGATCCGCGAATTTCAATTCCATCCGCGTCTTCGCTCTACCCGATCAAGCATTACTCGATGCCGCGCATCATGCGGGGCTTTTCGTTTTTGCGGGTCTCGATTGGCAGCATTACGAAGATTTTATTTCCCGACCCTGCCTACTTTCCTCTGCCATCATCCGCCTGAGCGAATGGCTGCACGCCCATGCGAATCATCCCGCACTCGTAGGTCTTTATATTGGCAATGAAATCCCTTCCGATCTCGTGCGTTGGATGGAACCAGATAAGGTCAGGCAGGCGCTAGAGAATCTCATTTCCATTGGCCGAAACATCGCTCCAAATTTGCTCTTTGCGTATGCCAACTATCCTTCCACCGAATATCTCGAACTGGGAAATGCTGATTTCACCGCATTCAACATCTACCTAGAAGAACCGGATACCTTCGTGAGTTATTTGAAGCGACTCCAAAACATCGCCGGGGATAGACCGTTGGTCATTTCCGAGTTCGGTTTGGACTCACAGAGAAACTCACCTGAAACACAGGCAAAAACCATCGCATGGGGACTGCAACATGCCTACGAAGAGGAGACTGCAGGATTTACGGTCTATGCATGGAGCGACCTCTGGCAGAACGCCGGCATGGAAGTGACGGATTGGAGTTTTGGCATCACGGATCGCCAAGGAAAACCCAAACTCGCGTTCGAGGCTTGTCGCGATTTTCTGCCAGCCGCTCCATCGAACGATCACACCTATTCAATCATCGTTTGCACCAGAAACGGGGCATCACGCATCCGTGCCTGTTTGAGAGCCATCGGTGCATTGACCGGTGGCCCTTATGAAACAATTTTAGTGGACGACGGCTCAACTGACAAAACCGCAGAAATCGTTTCCAGTGAATTTCCACAGGTGCGCTTGTATAGCATTCCTCCGTCTGGACTGAGTGCAGCTCGCAACTACGGAGCTGCCGCGGCAACGGATGAAATTTTCGTTTATACTGACGATGATTGCGTCCCGGATTTCGAATGGATCACTCGTCTTGATCGCGCCTTTAAAAATCCAGATATCGCGGCAGCTGGAGGACCAAACCTCCCACCTAAATCCAGATCTATCGAAGAGGCTATCATCAGCTCCGCTCCCGGCGCTCCCAGTCATATACTTCTAGATGACACGCAGGCAGAACATCTACCGGGTTGCAATCTTGCAGTCCGTCGTGATGCGTTTCACAAAATCGGCGGGTTCAATCCCGCGTTCCGCACCGCTGGTGACGATGTCGATTTCTGCTGGCGATTGCGCGATGCGGGCTATGAACTCGGCTTTACTCCCGGAGCATTTGTTTGGCATCACAGACGTTCATCGATCTATGGCTTCCTGAAACAACAGGTCGGCTATGGGCTAGCTGAACGCATTCTCTTAACAATCCATCCAACACGTTTCACAAAACACGGTGACGCTCGATGGGATGGATTTGTTTATGCGGGTGGGGCAACTCTCGTTGACCAAGACTCACTCATCTACCACGGCCCCATGGGGCAAGCGGGTTATCAATCTATCTGTAACCGCATGCTTCCAATGCGCAGTTTGGATGTTCGTTTTCAAAACTTCTCCACGAATCTGCTTCTTAAAGTGGTCTCATTCTTACAACCAAAAATTCGTAGTTGGTATCGTAACCGTAAAATTCGGCTGTCGAAAGCTTCCAACCGATTCCCAAAACTTCCTGAGGAATGTTCCGAGTTCATCCTCCCAGCTCCACCACAGAAAGACCGCCACCACATTCTCGAACATTTGGTCTCTCATCAATGGCAAGCCGCAGGCGACTGCGATGCATGGGACGTAGAAAAGCAAGGCACGCGCTTATTACTCGCTACCGAGAGACTTGATCACCAACACCTCAATCTTCTTATTCGCGTTTGGGGAACCCCAGAACCTGTCATGAACGAATTGATTCGTTTTCTTAATCAACCATAAATTCCTCCGTGTCTCTACTTACTAAAGATTACGACTATCATCTCCCGGAGGAACTCATCGCTTCTCGTCCTTTACCGAATCGATCTGCTTCGCGGATGCTGGTCATTCATCGCGAGACTGGACGCATTGAACATCGGATGTTTTCTGATTTTGAATCATATCTGAAACCCGATGACTTACTCATCCTAAACAACACCCGCGTGATTCCGGCTCGGGTATTTTCTGACGATGGAAAAATCGAACTCCTTTGCCTCGATCAACTCTCCCAAACGTTATGGCGTTGCTTAGCTAAACCCGGCAAACGCATGAAACTTGGCCGAACTCTCAGCGTCGGAAACATCCAGGGAACGGTCACTGAAGTTTTTGAAAACGGCGATCGATTGATCGAGTGGCAACAACCCATTGATATCCATCAGCACGGCCATCTCGCCCTACCGCATTACATGGGGCGCGATGACGAGGAAATGGATCAAGAGCGTTACCAAACCGTTTTTGCCAAAGAAGAAGGCGCCATCGCCGCACCGACCGCAGGCCTGCACTTCACTCCGGAAATCCTTGAGCGTATCTCACATGATTTCATCACGCTCCACGTTGGCGTCGGCACCTTCAGGCCAGTAAGCGTCGATCACCTCGAAGAGCATGTGATGCACTCGGAAAAATATCATGTTAGCGAAGAGACCATCCG
>CAWUUP010000145.1:0-3941 GCA_963925255.1 uncultured Luteolibacter sp. | reverse complement strand
TCTGTGTTCATCTGCGTCCATCTGCGGTTAAAAAAATCAGGCACGGGCTTCTTCTTTGATATTCTTATGGAAATCTTTGCCTTGTTCAGTTGCCGCGACGTAGCCGGCACGGATGCAGAAATCGCCAAAACGTTCACCTTCGATACGCTCTTTCGCGTAGTGCTTGATGATGGGCCCGAGCAGTTCTTTTACCTGATCACCAGGGAAATTTTCGCGATACATTTTCGAGAGCCTCTGCCCTGCAAAGCCGCCACCGAGATAAACGTTGTAGCAACCGGGTGAGCGACCGACAAAACCGATCTCCGCAATGTAAGGACGAGCGCAACCGTTCGGGCAACCAGTCATACGAATCGTGATCGCATCGTGGCGCAAGCCGGCTTCCTCGATGACTTCTTCGAGTTCGGTTAGAAGTTCAGGCAAGTAACGTTCAGCCTCAGCGAGGGAGAGCGCACAAGTTGGCAATGCAACGCAAGCGATCGAGTTCAAACGCAGGGCGCTTTCAAGATGGCTGTCTTTTATGCCGTATTGCTCGAGAAGTTTTTCGATCTCCGGACGCTTCTCCGGAGAAACGTTGGCGATCATCAGATTTTGGTTCGCGGTGAGGCGGAAGTCTCCATCGTGGATTTTTGCGATCTCACGCAGACCCGTGCGCATCGGGTAGCTAGGCGTATCGAGTACGCGGCCACCTTGGATGAATAGGGTGAGATTGGACTTTCCATTCACACCCTCGACCCAACCGTAGCGATCGCCGTTGTCTTCGAATTTAAATTCGCGGACCGGACCGAGATTGTAGCCGAGGTATTCGTTGAGTTTTTCAAGGAACCATTCGGGACCATGATCATCCACGGTGTATTTCAAACGCGCATGCTTGCGCTCCGTGCGGCAACCGAAATCGCGTTGCACGAGAACCACTTTTTCCGCGACGTCGTTGACTTGATCGACGGTGCAGAAACCGATCACATCCGCGAGACGTGGATAGGTTTCCTCGGAACCGTGGGTCATGCCCATGCCGCCGCCGACAGCGACGTTGAAGCCGACGAGTTTTTCTTTCTCGACGATAGCGATAAAAGACAAGCAGTTCGCATAGATATCAACATCGTTGGAAGGTGGCACGGCGATCGTGATCTTGAACTTGCGTGGCAGATACGTTTTGCCATAGATCGGCTCGATCTCTTCTTCGCTGGATTCGACTTTTTCACCATCTAACCAGATCTCGTGATAAGCACGGGTCTGTGGCGTGAGATGATCGGAAATCTGTTGAGAAACTTTCAATATCTCTGCGTGAACCGAAGTAAGATAAGGATTCGGGTTGCACATCACGTTGCGGTTGACATCGCCGCAAGCTGCAATCGTATCCATCGCAGTTTGGTTGATTTCCGCGATCGTTCTTTTCAAGTTCGACTTGATGATGCCGTGGAACTGGAATGCCTGGCGGGTAGTGAGTTTGATCGTGCCGTTGGCAAACTGGGTCGCCATACGATCGGTTTCGAGCCATTGGTGTGGAGTCGCGACACCGCCTGGAACGCGGATGCGTATCATGAACGAGTAAGCTTTATCCAATTTATGCTTACGACGGTTCGGACGCAGATCGCGATCATCTTGTTGATAAGTGCCGTGGAATTTCAGCAATTGCTGATCGTCCTCGCTCATCGAGCCAGTGGAGAGGTCCGCAAGACCTTCTTGGATCGTGCCACGCAAGTAGTTGCTGCGGATCTTGATGTATTCGTTGGCGGCTAGTTTTTGATCGGACATGGTGATTGGTGTGGAGATTAATTTAACCGCAAATGAACACAGATAAACGCAGATGAAAGAAAGGATTTGTTAGGAGTAATTTCACAATATTCTTATCTGTGTTCATCTGCGTCCATCTGCGGTTGATAGATTTATTTCATTAATAAACGTCGCGTTGATAGCGTTTTGCTTTTTTGAGGTTCTCAATGTATTCCTCCGCTTGTTCGCGAGATTTTGCGCCTTGGTTCACGACGATGGAAATGAGCGCTTCGTGGACATCAGCTGCCATGCGGCTGGCGTCGCCGCAGACATAGAAATGTGCGCCTTGTTCAAGCCATGCATAGATCTCGGCACCTTGATCGACCATTTTGTCTTGGACGTAAACCTTTTCGGGTTGATCGCGGGAGAAGGCGAGGTCGAGCTTGGTGAGCTGTTTGTTTTTAAGGAAATCCTGCCACTCAAGTTGGTAGAGGAAATCGTAGGTGTAGCGTTGGTCACCAAAGAATAACCAGCTCTTACCCGTCGCTCCAGTGGCCGCGCGGTGCTCGACGAAGGAACGGAACGGTGCAACGCCAGTGCCAGGGCCAACCATGATGATGGGCGTGTTATCATCGGCAGGAAGACGGAAGTTTTTGTTAGGTTGAACGAACACCGAAACGTTTTCACCGGTTTTCGCAATGTCGGTGAGGTAGGTGGAGCAAACCCCTTTGCGCTCTCTCCCATGAGTTTCATATCTCACCGCCGCGACGGTGAGATGAACTTCATCGGGGTGCGCTAGCGGACTGGAAGCGATCGAGTAAAGACGGATCGGAAGTTTACGGAAAATGCCGCAAAGGACTTCGGCAGATAAACCGTTGGGTGCGAAGTCGATGATCGCATCGACTATTTCACGTCCGTCGATGTATTCGCGGAGTTGCTCTTTAGCCTCTTCTTCTAGAAGCGCAATAAGCATGGCGGAGGCAGTTGCCTCAGCGAGTTTTTTGAGCACAGCTTTGGAAAGCGCGGTGATATCGAAATCCTCACGTATTGCATCGGCTAAAAGTTTTTTACCGACACCTTTGACCTCGATTTCTTCCGTGCCGGTGAGTTGTGCGGCATTGATGATGTCTTTCACCATGCTCGGGCAATTCGTCGACTGCACAGCAAGTGCATCGCCGGGTTCGTATTGCAAACCGCTACCCGTTAGAGAGAGTTCTACATGAATGGTTTCTTTAGCAGAGCCCTCGCCGTTCAATAGGACGTTATCAAGCACTTCAGATGGAAACGGATTTTTCTTTCCGAATTCCGAGCTGGTCGGAGCTGAGAATGTGTAAGCAGCTGGAGCGGCGGCGACAGCAGCAGGAGTGATTGCTTTCATCGCGGTTGCAAACCACTCAGTATAGGCATCTTCGAAATCGACATCGCAATCCGCGCGCGGAGCAACGCGAGTCGCGCCTAATGCCTCCAAACGGGCATCGAACTGCTTTCCGATCTCGCAGAATTTTTCGTAAGAAGTATCGCCGAGGCCGCAGACGGAGAATTTCACGCCGGCGAGTTTCACATCTTCTGACATAAAAGCTTTATGGAAACTCAATGCGGTTTCGGGTGCTTCGCCATCGCCCCATGTGGAGACAATCACCAGCAGGTTATCGACTTTCGCGAGATCCGCCGGAGAAATATCCGACATGTTTCTCATCACTGCTTTGAATCCTTTTTTCTTGGCTTCTTTGACGGCGCGATCGGCGAGTTCCTCAGAGTTTCCGCTTTCGGTGCCGTATAGCACGGTCAATTTACCAGCAGCGGGAACTGCGGCAGGAGCAACGGCAGATGATTGCGCAGCAAGGAATCCACTGAGCCAGCCGCGCTGAAGCGCGTCAAAGCTAGCAAGTAGGGAATCCAACGACTTGCGTTGGTCTGGGGAAAACGGGGAACTCTCGGGAAGCATAATCCTTAGTAATTTACCTTTCTTTGTCAGGTTTCGCCAAAAATCTGCATGCTAACAACGAATTTAGCAACTATTATTTCGTAAATTTCGAGGGGAGATAGGAAGTAGCGGTTGGTTTTGTGAGCCTATTTTACACAATACCTTGTGAGCGCCAGCGAGCTATATAGGAAAGCTGAGCGACTAGGTTTGGCCAGAAGGGAGTCAAAGGTAACAGCGGAAAGGCAGAAGACGGAGGATGGATTTGTGAATTTCTGAGTTAATTTTTTGTTATGATCCGATTAATCCG
>CAWUUP010000144.1:0-11287 GCA_963925255.1 uncultured Luteolibacter sp. | reverse complement strand
GGCTCGACCAATCCAAGTTATTTAGTTTCAACACTTTAATCCAAAACGCATTAAACCGTCACATACATCTTAGCCCCCCTAGATACCCAACTCAATAAACGTCTGGAAATCATCTCTCACCCGCCTGCAAGATCTACCCAACAAAAACCGTAGTTTGAAAATCTGAAATATTGGACGATAGTCCGTCGCCTGCATGAAATTTCTAATCCGCGCCTCCATCCCCATCCTAATTATAGGAATAGGTTTCCTTTTGTGGAAATGGCTCGGTATCCCAGTCGAACTGCCAAAACCGCAAAACCACGCTCAGCAGAAGCTTAAAACTGAGAAAATCATTCTCAATCACACGAATTACCAAGTAATGATCAATTCCCAAGGGCCACTCAGAGCTCAGCAGGAAACCACGATCACTCCTCTCGTATCAGGGACTATCATAAAAATTCATCCGACATTTGAAGATGGTGCTTTTTTCAAAGAAGGCGATATCCTCCTAGAACTCGATCCCGCCGATCTTCAAACCGAAGTCTTCGCTTCCGAATCCCGCCTTGCACGCACCGAAGCCGCGCTCATTCAAGAACAAGCCCGCGCTAAACAAGCTCGCCTAAATTGGCAGGACATTGGTTATGATGAAGAGCCTTCCCCTCTCGTACTACGTGTCCCGCAGATTCGTGAAACCGAAGCCAACGTCAACGCCTCCAAAGCCGATCTCGAACAGGCACGTCGAAATCTTGAACGTGCAAAAGTAAAAGCCCCGTTCGATGGACGTGTCGATAAACGCCTCGTCGGTCTCGGCCAAGCCGTAAATGCCACTACCCAGCTCGGTAAAATTTTCGGAACTGCAACCGCTGAGATCCGCCTGCCCCTCACTCCTTCGCAACTCCCATTTATAAAACTCCCTTCACAAGCCGGCGACACCCCCGTCAACGTAACTCTAACTGACGCCCTCCGTGATCCATCACGCCCTGCCGAACATCAATGGCAGGCAAAAATCATCCGCACGGAAGGAACTTTGGATAAAAACTCTCGCGAGCTTTTCGCCATCGCTCAAATCGAGGATCCGTTCAGCCTGTCATCCGAACTCCCCCAACTTCGCATCGGCCAACCCCTACGTGCTGAGATTAGTGGTATCACCCTAGAAGATGTTTTCGTCATCCCGCGCAACACCATGCGTGGACTCAATCACATTTTTCTCATCGATAAAGACAATCCGAAAATTGTCAAAAAAGACATCACCCCTATTTGGTCAAATGCTCAAGTCTTGGTCGTAAAAAACGATCTAACACCCGGAGATTGGCTTGCTACTTCACCTCTCCCCTACGCTCCAAACGGTGCCCCTGTTGAAATCATCGTGCCTATTAAAGAAGAAAATGCTGGTTCCCCTTTGCATAATAAAGCGCCCGGGGATTCTTAATAGCGATTGAAGTTTATTAACTACTACACTTCCGATATCTCTCCCACGTGTCCGACGTGAAATTACCCATCCACGAAATCTCCGATTTTTTACGTTCGGCAGCATCGGGTAATCAACGCATACTTCTGACCGCTCCAACTGGCTCAGGAAAATCCACCGAAGTTCCCGGCATAATCGCTGACCTTCCAGAAATCACCGGACGCGTGATCGTCATCGAGCCCCGCCGCATGGCTGCACGACTGCTCGCCGGGTTCGTTGCACAAAACCGTAATACTCCTCTCGGAAAAGAAACTGGTTACGCGGTTCGCTTCGATACCCGCTACGGCTCCGATACCAAAATCCTCTATCTCACCGATGGTGTCTTCCAACGCATGCTTCAGGACAATCCGACGCTCGATGGTATTTCCGCGGTGATCTTCGATGAGTTTCATGAACGCCGGCTCGCCGTCGATATTGCCCTGGGTCGTTGCTTAAATCTTCAGGAAAACGAGCGACCCGATCTTCGTCTCATCGTCATGTCGGCAACTTTGGAAACCGACAACCTCGCCCAATTCATGATGCCGGTCACCCAGCTCAAAGCGGGTGGTCGCACATTTCCTGTGGAAATTTTGCATCGCCCTCACCGCCCACCAGAAAACCACCGCCAAGCAGGCCCACCACGTGAAGTTCCGATCTGGGAACAAATCACCGCACTCACCCGCGATGCGCTAGCACTCCCCGATCCCGGAAACATCCTGATATTTTTACCTGGAACCCACGAAATCCGACGCTCGATCGAACTCATCGAACATCTTCCCGCTGCAAAACCCTACGATATTTTTCCTCTCTACTCTGCCCTGTCACCCGCTGATCAAGAAAAAGCCATCCGTCCCTCAACCCGTCCGAAAATCATCGTTTCCACGAACGTCGCGGAAACCTCTCTTACCATCGCAGGAGTCCGCACAGTGATCGATTCAGGAACCGCCCGCACTTCTCACTTTGATCCACGCCGTTGCATCAACACGCTTCACATCCGTAAAATTTCACGTGCCGCCGCGGATCAACGCGCGGGCCGTGCAGGACGCACCGCACCGGGTCGATGCCTCCGTCTCTGGTCCACCGCCGACCACGCACGCCGCGATCCATTTGAAATCCCAGAAGTTCATCGTATTGATTTATCAGAAGCCATCCTTCTACTCAAAGCATCAGGAATCCACGAACCCGATACGTTTCGCTGGCTTGATCCACCAACCGCTACAGCGCTCCAAACCGCAAACCAACTTCTTCACGATCTCCACGCCATTGATGCCGATAGAGCAATCACCGGTATTGGTCGTGAAATGGCTACCATCCCGCTAGAACCCCGCTTTGCCAGACTTCTACTCGCCGGCCTCCATCATGGTTGCCTAGCAGAAACTGCCTTCATCGCCGCTGTCGTTCAAGGTGAGGGCATCTTTGCAAAAGGCAAACAAGCTACTAGTCGTAAAGATTTCATCTTGCCCGACGATCCCACCGACTTCGCTGGTGAATACCGCGCATTTCAATCTGCCGATGCGATGAACTTCGACGCACGCCGCCTCGCAGATCTCGGCATCCATGCTCGCGGCTCAAAAGATACCGCTCAAATTTTTTCTCGACTGTTAGATTTATTTCCTAAATCTGCATCGCAAAACATTGACTTCCACGCGCACCGCGAAGCCGTCGCAAAATCCGTCCTCGCTGCCTTCTCCGATCAACTCGCGGTCCGCATCTCCCAGGGTAATCTTGCTTGTCGACTAGTTGGAAATCGCCGTGGAAAACTCGATGATATTTCCTGCGCCCGACACGCAACCGCCTTCGTTGCTTCTGAAATTACTGAGGTCGAAGCTCGTGAGGTCATCACCCACCTCCGTCTCGCGACTTGCATCGAGCTTTCATGGTTAGAAGAACTTTTCCCCGATGAAATTCAAATCATCGATGGCGCGATCTACGATGAAACCCGCAGAAGAGTCACTCGCCTCCAACAGAAAAAATTCCGCGATCTCGTCCTCGAATCTAAAGAATCCGATCAAGATATTCCGCTCGATGCCGCAGCAGAGATTCTCGCGAAGCGTGTGCTTTCCGGAGAGTTGGTGTTGAAAAATTGGGACGCGCAGGTTGAGCAATTCACCCATCGGCTCACTTGCATTTCTAAATGGATGCCGGAGCTCGGTTTGCCGACTTGGAAGGAGGAAGATCGCATTGCTGCTATATCCCAAATCTGCCACGGCTCGATCAGCTACAAAGAAATCAAAGAGGCACCCGTCTGGCCCGTTCTGAACGATTGGCTTTCATCGCACCAACGCTACCTCCTAGACACCCACTGCCCGGAACGCATTCACCTCGCTTCCGGTCACTCAGCGAAAATTACTTATTCTTCAGAAAACGATCCTTTTTTCTCTGCCAAGCTTGCACAACTCGTCGGCACACAAACGACGCCCACGATCGCCTCTAGCAGTATTCCTTTAGTCGTCCACATACTCGCACCTAACCAACGTCCGTGGCAAATGACCAAAGACATCCCGAACTTCTGGCAAAATGGCTACCCACAGATGAAAAAGGAACTCTCGGGTCGCTACCCACGTCATCCATGGCCTTGATAGCTCGGAGAAGAGAGCAAAGAGCGGAGAGTTTTCACTATTCACTATTCATCATTTACTCTTCAATTTCTGCATGAACTGGAAACGCTTACTAATCGGACCGTGGAGCTGGAAGCGGCCGTTTATTTATTTCGGTTCCATTAACGTCATCTTGCGCCGACCGCATGATCTTCTAGCCACCCCATCCCACCTATACGGCAGAAATCGATGGCTGCACCAAGATCGATCCAAAAAGCGAACGTTCCTTTGCCTCAATACATCTGAAAGCCCAATCTAACGCATTAGATGAAGTCTTAGATGCGGTAACCGACTTCATCCATTGGCTCCCAAAAGAATAATTTTTCTCTCGTGTCGCGACTCCTTATCCTCATTTCTGTTGTTCCCATCCTCATCACTTTTGGTCTGCGATGGTGGCTAGGAATTCGCATTCTGAAATCCAATGCAGAAAATCAATACCGCTGCGATTTAGATAATTGGAAAGAAGCTTTTGGCGAAAACCATCTCCCGGCATCCCCTTCCTGCGATCTAGTCATTTTAGCAGATCTATTCAGGAAAATTGCCCTAGCAGAATGGCGCTTGAACGAACCAAAAGCCGCTGCGTCACGTGAAGGCACTCACCGCTTCAGCATGGCGGTCCCACCGCTTGCGGCCATGGTGGTCATTCTTGGTGTGATCGTTGGACGCATTCCACCAGCCTACGGAATCGCTAGTTTTCTACTCGCAACCGCATTAACAGCGGTTTTCTCTTACCTAAACATCGCCCCAGAAATCAATGCCATCCTCACCAGCGCGAAACGCCTCCGCTCATCAGGTATCTTTCACCGCCGTGACGATGAAGACGCTGTTGTTCAAGCCGCTGTCGCTATTTCTTGGAAAGAAGCCGCACCGCCCATCTTCAACCTCATCCAGCGCTAAACATTTAAACTCCAAACTTTAAATCTCAAAGCACTAAGAACAGCACGAATGCTCTTCCTTAAATTTAGAATTTAAAACTTAAAACCATATGCTCGCCATCATCATTCTTATTTCACTTTCCCTACTTTGGAAAATTGAATTCATTGCCACGCTACTCAATATCAAAACCTTTCCATTAATTGCCCCACAAGAACTTGATGGCATGATGGATCAGGAAAAATTAGAGAAGGCCCGCTCTTATTTGAACGTCAATTCACGCTTCGATATCCTGAAATCCACTTTCTCACTTACCATCCTTCTCTGCTTCTGGTTTCTTCACGGCTTTCCTTTTCTAGACAATCTCGCACGCTCATTTTCTGAAAACGAAATCGTATCAGGAATCATTTTCCTAGCCGTCCTCTTTATCGGTCAAAACCTCATCTCGCTTCCATTCGATTGGCATGAAACGTTTGGCATCGAGGAAAAGTTCGGTTTCAACAAATCCACACCCAAGACCTTTATCGTGGATCGAATCAAAGGACTGTTCCTTGCCGCCCTCTTAGGATTGCCTATCATCGCTGGCATCCTTTGGATTTTCCAAGAAGTCCCTAACGCTTGGATCTGGGCATGGGCATTTGTCACCGCAGTTCAGCTCCTACTCACCTACCTAGCTCCCACTTTCATCCTTCCCCTCTTCAATAAGTTCACCCCCATGCCGGAAGGCGAACTCCGCACCAAAATCGAAGAACTCGGAACTTCCTGCGGCTTTCCGCTCGAAGGTGTTTTCATCATCGACGGCTCCAAACGCTCCACCAAAGCCAACGCTTATTTTACGGGTTTCGGGAAACATAAGAAAATCGCCCTGTTCGATACCCTGATCGAAAAATCTAGCATCCCAGAACTCCTCGCCATCCTCGCTCATGAAATTGGTCACTTCAGACTCGGACATATCAAGCAACGCCTATTCGTTGGCATCCTTCAGATGGCTCTGATCTTTTTCCTCATCGGCCTCGCTACCGATAAAAACGGATCCTTCGCCCGCCTCCTCCACGATGCGTTCTTCGTAAAAACCATCTCCACCCACACCGGTCTCGTGTTCTTCACCATCCTGCTCGAACCTGCCTCAAAACTCCTGACCATCCTAGCCAATGCTTGGTCACGCAAACACGAGTTCGAAGCCGATGCCTACGCCGCTAAATCCACCGGAACTCCCGAAGCCCTCGCGACCGCCCTCAAAAAGCTGTCCTCAGACCACCTCTCCCATCCCGCTCCTCACAAGCTCCGGGTCGTTCTCGACTACTCTCACCCTCCGCTTCTAGAACGCCTCCGCTCCCTTGGATCCTGAGTTAATACGCAACTTGACAGCAATGACAGCATTGCTATCATTTCTTACATGAGCTCGACCCTTACCATTCGGAACCTAGATGAAGGAGTAAAACAAAAGCTCCGCCTCCGCGCAGCAAGCCATCAGCGCTCCATGGAGGCCGAGGCACGCGACATCCTCGCTAGAAGTCTCGACGAGAAAGAAGCACCCGCCGAACAGAAAACAGAAATCGCAGAACGCCGACGCCGCCTGAGAGCTGTGATTGGAATTTGGGAGGATCGCTTTCAAGGCAAATCCACAGATGAAATCATGAAGGAACTTAGATCGGATGACTGATCCAGCCTTCGTCTTGGTCGATAGTAATATCATCATCGACATCGTCCGGCGCGACCCTGTCTGGGTAGATTGGTCGGTAGATACCCTCAGTCAATTTAAAGATGCCCGTATCAATCCCATCATCTATGCTGAACTTTGCTATCAACAAACCTCGCCCGACGATGTTGATGATATGTTAGAAACCATCGAATTAGGATACTCCGAACTACCACGTGAAGCATTGTTTCTCGCGTCGCAAGCTTTCAGAAAATATCGCGAAACTGGCGGGACAAAAACCTCACCCCTAGCAGATTTTTTTATCGGTGCCCACGCAGCAGCACTCGGAGTCCCCATCATCACACGCGATCCCACTCGCTACCGGAACTATTTTCCGATGATTACACTCATCACCCCTTAAATCCTGAATCAGATGATTCCGATTGAAGTTTCTGATCCGAAACCTACTTTGCCCGCCATGTCGTCACCTAATCCATTTTCCGAACGCAAAGACAAAGCTCAGATCGAGGAATCCACGGATTTCGCACCTAAATTCGATGCCGACGGCTTAATCCCCGCCATGGCGATCGATGCATCGACCAAAGAGCCCTTGATGCTCGCCTACATGAACGCGGAATCCCTCAAGTTAACGCTCGAATGTGGTGAGGCTGTCTATTGGTCACGTTCGCGGTCAGAAATCTGGCACAAAGGCAAAACCTCCGGACACACCCAAAAAATCATCGAAATCCGCACCGACTGCGACCAAGACGCCCTGATTCTCATGGTTGATCAAATCGGCGCCGGAGCCTGCCACACTGGGCGAGATTCCTGTTTTTACCGGAAAATCGCCCCAGGGACCCCTGCTGCCCTCAAATTCACCCAAACCAACCTCTCCTTCGATCCTTCAACCGTCTACAAGTGAGTTTTAAACCTAAATTCAGGAAATAGAACGATGCGGTCATTTAAAACCAAAGAGTCACCGAGATCTAGGAGAACACAGAAAATATAATTTTACTCCTCTCCTCCCGATTCTCCTCTCTCCCTGTATGAAAGAAGCCCTTTCCTGTCTTCAACCCCTCAGGACAAAAATATGAAGTTTATTACTCAAAATTTAAACTTCAGCCTTGCAAAACCCTTACGCATCCCCTAGCCATCTCGCCCCGCGAGTTCGGTAAACTGCCGCACTGCCACTACCAACACCTTTTTCCGCAAATACGATCATGGATATCATCAAGAAAATCGAACAAGAGCAACTCAAGGAAGACGTTGCATCATTCAACGTTGGCGACACCATCAAAGTCCATTGCCGCGTAGTTGAAGGCGGAAAAGAGCGCGTTCAGATCTTCGCAGGTATCGTTATCGCTAAAGGCGGCAGCGGCATCAACTCAGCTTTCACCGTTCGTAAAATCTCCTACGGCGAAGGCGTTGAACGTGTTTTCCCTCTACACACTCCACGTATCGCTAAAATCGAAGTCGTCACCAAAGGCAAAGTCCGCCGTGCAAAACTTCATTACCTCCGCGATCGCGTTGGCAAACGCGCTCTCCTTGTAAAGAGCGCTGATTAATCTTCAGATTAGCTTTTAGAATTTCACCCCCATCCGCATATTTTTGCTGATGGGGTTTTTCTTTGTTCCATTCCAGAGATCCATCTCTAAGTTTCCGTTGATCGTTCATGCGTATTCCTTATTACATCACCATCCCAAGCTCTCTCTTCGTCGTCTTGATCGTCTGGTGGATGAGCACCCGTCATATCGATTTCCTAACTCCTCCATCCGATATAAAACTTGAAGAGATCCGGAAGAGAACCATTGCCTCATTACCTATTTCAAGAACGCAGCCAGCGATCATCGCTGTCGCCACTCCCACTCTTCCAAATATCGAGCAATCCGCAAGTGACCCATCAATCGTTTTTCAAGGCACAATGAGCATCGGCGATCTTAGCCCGCCGAAAAACCTCGATACCTACTCAGAACTCGCTCCAGATGGTGCCGCTAAGTTACTCAGACTCGCGATCGAACTAGAAAAACAAAACGCTCTGCGACGTTCGTTGCTCGCCTACGAGCGAGTGCTCGATCTAACGCAAGCCACTCCTCAACAAATCTACCTCGCTCTGCACAATATCAGACGTATCAGCCCAACACTGCCCGCTTGGAACCAAAATCCAAAGGTCGCTCATCCCATTGTGATTCACATCGGCACAGGACAAAAATTTGCAAAGATTCTTCCTGATATCATGGAGAACATCACCCAAGAAGTTCAGCGCTCTTCTTCTGGACTCATCCAATGTTCTGTCGAACTCAACATAGGGGAAAGCATCCGCGTCAACGACGCTCCCACACCTGTCGCTTTATGGCTGACTAGTGGAGATAAAAGAAATCCATCTACCGATGTCCTATCGTTTACATCGAACAATCCTGATACACTTCGCAAAGACCTACTCAAAACCATTTTTAACCTCATCCGCGGACAGCTTGCGAAATCCACTTCCTACAACCCAGCCCCCGAAGCGGTAGATGATGCTGAGATCGCACTATCGTCCAATATCACTCGATTACTTTGGAATGAGTTTGGAAAAACTCTTAACCCACCCCAAAAAACCAAATAACCCTTTTTCCTGATTGGATTCGATTACACAAGCCGCACTTGGCGCCGCGATCGGCGAGGCAACCCTCGGTAAAAAAATCGGTAATCGTGCCATCCTCTGGGGAGCCCTGTTAGGAACGATCCCAGACCTTGATGTCATTTTTTCGCCACTGCTAGATACCGCCCAGCGTATCGAATTTCATCGCGGAGCGAGCCATTCTATTGTCTGCATGGTCATCGCTAGTCTGGTTCTTGCAAAACCTCTTTCCAATCTCTGGAGGACAGAGAAAGTCACACCCACACGCGCCGGAGTCTTTGTTTTCTTCACTTGGCTCACCCATGTACTGATTGATTGTTTTACAACTTACGGAACCTCCGTGCTATGGCCGTTCTCTAACGATCGCATCGCCTTCAATAACCTCTTCATCATCGATCCGCTCTACACACTGCCACTGATCGTTTCTCTAACATCGCTCGCTTTTTACCGCTCTAAAAAACAGGCAACCAAACGCACCCGTATTCTGAAATGGGGCCTCGGCATCAGCAGCGCCTATGTGCTATTCAGCTTTGCCATGAAGTTTTATGCTTCCTCCTCATTTGATGCCGACCTCGCACGCCGTGAAATCGAATACAACCGCCGCATCGAATCCACAACCGCCTTCAACACCCTCCTCTGGCGTTCAGTCGTAGATCGTGATAACGAATTATGGGTCGGCTACCGCTCTGTATTTGATCTACCCTCAAAATCAATTCGCTGGACGGTTTATCCAAAACAAAAAGAAATCGTCGCTCCCTTTATGAACGAACGAGAAATCAAAACCCTCGATTGGTTCTCGCAAGGCTGGTGGATCGCCAGACCCCACGCCAAAGGAATATGGATAGCTGATCTACGTTTCGGCGAAACTCGCACTTATGACGATAAACCCGGAATAGTCGATTCACGTAACGTCTTCTCATGGTCGTTTGAACCCAAGAGAGAAGGCGATCGACTTTACAACACTCGACCCCTCAACCGAGACGCCAAAGACAGCCTGAAACGCATCGGTTATCGCATCATTGGAAACACCAATCAGTGGGAAGCAAATCCGCGGTTAGCAGGCGTTCCAGGTTCATTGCCTGAGTGGCTTCGTGTGGTGGAGTAATTTAACTCTGTCTACTAGTATGGCGCTCACGCCGCTGGGCACAGCGCTAAGCGAAAGGTATTCGATGATATTTATTAAAGCATCGCATTCTTCCTCATTCCATTAGGTCTCCTGAACGATAGTATCTTATGCAATAAACAATAAATGGATCAATCAACTGACTTGTCCGATAGCGTTTCGTTGAACGCGGCGGTGATGGCTCAGAATGAACACAGCCGAGGCTTTCAAGATTCAGTCATCTTGTTGCGCTGACGAGCCTCTCGAAAAAACGACTGCAACAAGGCCAAGGACTCTTCGCTCATTACTCCAGCCGTCACCTCACAGCGATGATTCAGCGGCGGATTCGATTCCAATAAATTGATCCAGCCACCCGCCGCGCCCGCTTTTGGGTCGCTACAACCAAATACCACCCGATCCGGCCTGCAGTGCACAATCGCCCCCGCACACATCGGACACGGCTCTTTGGTCACGTAAAGCGTGCATTTTTCCAGCCGCCAATCACCCAAAGCCTGCTGCGCCGCTGTCAAAGCCAACATCTCCGCATGGGCAGTCGCGTCCTTTAACGTCTCCACCTGATTCCAAGCGCGACCAATGATTCTCCCCTCATACACCACCACCGCCCCAACCGGAACTTCTGATGCCGCATACGCCTTCTGCGCCTCACGCATCGCCTGCTGCATGAAATGGGCATCGCTGTGGAGGTCTATGATCAATTCTTCGCTCATCTAGATGGGTTTTAGCTACACTCAAATAACAAGCAACAATCTTCAATCCCGCATCGCTTCGATTTTTTCTTCCCATCTCGCTCTCTCATGCTTCCATGATGCCGTGATTCCCAAGACTTACCTCGACCGCGTTATCGCTCCATCTCTGCTTGCCGCTAACTTTTCCAAAGTCGGCGAAGAAACTACCCGTGCCATCAATGCCGGAGCGGATTGGCTTCACCTTGATGTCATGGACGGTCATTTCGTGGATAACATCTCATTCGGCCCTGCGATGGTGCAGGCGGTT
Organism: uncultured Luteolibacter sp.; assembly: GCA_963925255.1. GTDB lineage: Bacteria > Verrucomicrobiota > Verrucomicrobiia > Verrucomicrobiales > Akkermansiaceae > Luteolibacter. The sequence continues at coordinate 16 of CAWUUP010000144.1, read as the reverse complement.
CATGAATCCAACGACA
>CAWUUP010000143.1:0-2947 GCA_963925255.1 uncultured Luteolibacter sp. | reverse complement strand
TGAACTGCTTTGAGATTGGGCGGGGATCAGGTTTAATGTAACCGCTGTGGGTGTTTTCAGAATGAAACGCCCAGCCAAACATATTGATCAGTACATTAAGGCAAGACTCACTGGCGTAGAGAGGTAGTGGATCTTTATTCCCCCAGCAGAAGGCTCGAAGCTCATCGAATCCAACGACGTGATCAAGGTGTGAATGGGTGTAGAGAACTGCATCAATAGAAGTGAGATTTTCACGTAAAGCTTGCTCGCGAAGATCAGGTCCCGAATCGATGAGAATTTGAGTTTCAGGAGTGCTGATGAAAAGTGATGAACGGGTGCGATTGTTGCGTGGATCAGTGGATTTACAGACTTCACAGATACATCCAATAACAGGAACACCGACAGAAGTGCCGGTGCCCAGAAAAGTCAGATATGCGTTGTCAGAAGACATTAAGGATAGAGAATTTTAACCACAGATGGATAGAGATGTATGTGGATATAAGATCACGGTGAGTGATTTTATCACTACTTCTTAAGATATTTAACGTGACTGTTTAGTTCTCATCAAAATCCGCGTTCATCTGCGTCCATCCGCGGTTCTCTTTGATATGTATTAGCTGCAGCAACCGCCGCCGTCGCCACCACTTCCGCCGCAGCAACCGCCACCGCTGTTGTGTTGGGCCTCTGCAATTTCGTCATCGGTCGGGGTATGTCCGAGTTCGAGAGTCATACTAACATATTGGCTGATTTCTTTTTGAATGCTTTCGAGTGAGCGTTGTGCGTCCATAAAGCTCACAGCAACTGAATTCTTGAACAGTGCGTCACGGGCGTCTTCAAAGGCTTTGATTTCGGAAGCGCCAAGTTCGACGCCTGCGTGTTGCTTGTGATGAAGTTCTTCCCCTTTTTCATGGACAGTTTTGTATTGAAGTTTGGCGGCGTCGTTGGAGAGAAATTTCTCTACGTCGGCTTGGAGCTTTTTGAATTCGGCATCGTTTGCGATTTGGTCGCAGAGTTCTTTGGTTTTAGAAATAATGGATGATTTTTCGAGTAGTGTGCTCATAGGGTTAGTGGTGGTTGGATGTTGTTAGATTATTTTGGAGTGGATGCAGCTTCGTGTTGTTCTTCGGCGGCTTCTAGTTCCGCGCGTTCTTTGGCAATCACGCGGACGAGTTTGCGGGTAGTGGTTTCCCAATCAGCGAGGAGATCGGCGGCTTGTTTGGAGCCGGTTTTTTGTTGGTGAAGTTGGATGAGGGATTTGACCTCTTCAATGTCTTGAGGACGACGAACAGGTAAAGCTACCACCATTTCAGTATTGACGCGGGAGTAGAATTTTCCATCGACATCGTAAACAAATGCGGTTCCGCCAGACATGCCTGCACCGAAGTTTTTCCCGGTTTTACCAAGGATGATGACAGTGCCGTTGGTCATGTATTCACAGCCATGATCGCCTACACCTTCGACGATGGCAGTTGCGCCGGAGTTACGGACGGCGAAGCGTTCTCCTGCACGGCCATTTGCAAGGAGTATTCCGCCGGTTGCACCATAGAGGCAGGTGTTGCCAGCGATGGAGTTTTTGGCGGCTTCGAAACTTGCATCCTTGGAGACGCGAATAATGATTTCACCTGAGGCCATGCCTTTGCCGACGTAATCGTTGGCTTCGCCGATGAGTTCAAGAGTAACGCCGTTGACGAGGAAAGTTCCGAATGATTGACCGGCAGTGCCGTTGCAGGTGATGTGGATGCTGCCTGCAGGAAGATCGTGGTTTCCAAAAATTTGAGCGATACGACCCGAAAGGCGTGTGCCGATGTTGCGGTCGGTGTTGACTACGTCATAGGTGAGCGCGACGGGGGCTCGATCCGGGATAAGTTTGATAGCTTCGAGGGTGTCTGGAGTCACTGAGCCTGTGCCGTATTCTGGCGATTCAGAAGGACGGCGACCGGAGATCGCTGTGACGATGTCGCTGAGGATATTGAGATCCAGAGCTTTCTTAGCGATGCCGTCGTTGCGTTCCTTGGTGCAAATGCGTGCGACATCAGATTCTTTTTTCTCTGATGCTTTAGCGACTGCTGGAACGACGTCTTTAAGTAAGCGTGTGAAGTCGAGCGTATTGGCTTTCGGGTGGCTTGGAACTTCGCGTTGAACGAGAAATTCCGGACGGCCTATGAGGTCGTCGAGTTTGCGGATGCCGAGTTTTGCCATGATTTCGCGAGCTTCGAGGGCTACTGCGTTGAAATAGTTGATGACCATTTCAGGAGTGCCTTTGAATTTGGCGCGAAATTTAGGATCGGTGGTAGCGATGCCGACAGGGCAGGTGTTTAGGTGGCATTTCCGGACGTAAACGCAACCCATCGCAATCATTGCAGTTGTGCCGAAGTTATACTGCTCAGCTCCGAGGATAGCAGCGATGATGACGTCGCGGCCGTTTTTGATGCCGCCGTCGGTGCGGAGAATCACGCGATCGCGGAGGTTGTTGATGATCAGAGTTTGTTGGGCTTCAGAAAGTCCGAGCTCCCAAGGTGAGCCTGCGTGTTTCGTAGAGGACAACGGCGATGCACCGGTGCCGCCATCGTGACCTGAGATCAGGATGTTATCTGCAGAAGCTTTAGCAACGCCAGCGGCGACGGTTCCGACTCCAGCTTCAGCAACTAGTTTTACTGTGATGCGTGCGGTCGGGTTGATTTCTTTGAGGTCGTGGATGAGTTGGGCGAGATCCTCAATCGAGTAGATATCGTGGTGAGGAGGTGGGGAGATCAGTTGGACACCTGGTTGGGTGTTGCGCAGGCGAGCGATGAGAGCGTTGACCTTGTGGCCAGGTAGCTGGCCTCCTTCACCAGGTTTTGCGCCTTGCGCCATTTTGATTTCAAGCTCATCGGCATTGATCAAGTAGTTCGCAGATACCCCGAAGCGTCCGGAAGCGATTTGCTTGATGTATGAGCGAGCGGAGTCGCCGTTCGGGTAAGGTTTGAAA
>CAWUUP010000142.1:0-3444 GCA_963925255.1 uncultured Luteolibacter sp. | reverse complement strand
CTGGGGTAAGGCCAAATGAAGTGACACCCACTCCATATTTAGCGCTTAGTTTCCTTAGTCCGTCGGCGAGAGCCTCATCTTGGATGGGTCCTGCGTAAATTAACTCTCCACCCTGCGCCCATTGTGAAACGGAGAGCGTTTGGAAAAAATCTTCGCGATACGACATCAACGAAGGGAAAAGCCTGAGACGAGCGGAATGTAACCGAAATGGCGCGATACCCAAGCGCTGTTTGAATTCCAACATCTTTTCATCCAAGGACATATCCTCATCATGCGAGCCGCCGGTTTCCCAATCAACTAATACTAATTCGGGATATTTCCATAGATTACCTATGGGTGATTCGTTTGTAAATGGATCGCGGAAGACGAAAGGAAAACGTCCGTTGATATCAAAATAGCGCATCACCACCGCACGGAATTTTCTAATCCGTAGCATAGCATGATCCGCTGTTGTACCATCGCCACTTAAATCATCGAGTCGTCCTTGAGTCCATGCCAACAACTCCTGAGCTCCAGAGAGAGCAGGTAATGGCTCGCTACGGCGATAATAGCCCTGCCCTTTTTCTACTTTGGCGATCGAAGAGGTCGGATCGCAGGACATAATAGAAAAATGATAACGGAGAGAAGCGTCCGAATAATTTCCATTCAAACTAAACCGCGCCAAACGAATCAATTCAGTCCCCTTGATCGCATCTGTTGGGCTGGATGGGAGTAAGTTTGGTAAGACGTTGTTTAATTGCTTTCGGAGGCTCATAAGGGAGAAATCAATAATCTTCATGTATCTAATCTTTCCCGCGGATTCTCATCAAGCGGATTCTCATTTCTTGTGACGTAACTATTGAATTGAAACTTCCTATTGCACAAAACTCATTTTGTGAACTAGAATCAATCCCCCTGACACTTGAACAGTTGACTCTTTTAACACTCCATGAATCCAGATCGCGCCACACTCAATTTTCTTAATTCATTTCCAGAAGAAGCACGCAAACGTGGTGATATGCTTCAAAAAGACGGTGCCGTAACTCAGATCTTTGGTAACCATCTATTTATTCAAGGCCGCGTTGAAGACGAATCGGGAACACATCGCACGTCACTTCGTCTTCAAGGTAACCGTTGGTTCGGCTCTTGCACTGCTGAAGATGAACTTATCTCCGGCGCTTGCCAGTATGCCACCATGATGGAGCGTATGCATCGCGGTGAAGATTTACCAGAATCGCCGAATGAGTTCGATGATACTCCCGTGCTCGACATCATCGAAGATAAACTCGGCCGCGAATTAGATGACAAAGAGGCCGAGTATGTCACAAAAATTGAAAAACGTTATCGTCGTTACGTGATTGAAGGAGAGTTGCACGATCACGACATGGTGCGTATTAATCCACGCTGGGAAATTACTACCTACGAACCACTCGAATTATGGCCTGTGCCTCCTGGTGATATTCTCGAATTCTGGAATTTTCTCGCCTACGCTTTTTACAAACGCAAGCTCCCCTACCCTGAGTTCATGTCGGTTATTACCGATCTCGGTTCAGTTCAGAAAAAAATGGCTGAATGGGAAGCGGAACGCGAAGTCGCAGCATGGTATGATCGTATCGAGCAGGTCAACGAACGACCTCCGCAAGACGCGCCTCTAACCGTGCAATTTCGTTTGGTTGCAACCATTAATGAAGCACGCATGGAAGTTCGCGAGGATCGTCCTAATGCGCAATATATGCAGCTGCGTGAAAAAGTTGACATTGAGAAATATGTCGCGCTTCACCAAGAAGGTGCGCTGTTGATGGATGCATCATCCCAAACACTCTGGGAGCACTACCTTGCATTCTATCGCAAACATGGAGACACCACTCTCGACTTCGATCAAGAAGAGTCCTGCCGTTTCATGAACCGAGTTTTCCAACAGCCTGCTCTAACAGGTTACCTCGTTAACTTGGACGATAAACCATTCCGAGTTACTGAAGAATCTCTATCATGGATCTGCGAAGATGAGCCTTACGATCCGAGCTCTTTCGCGCTTCAGTTAGTCACAGCCACTGGAGAAAATGTCTCCCACTCCGTTAGATTGCTGCCTGGCCGCGTAGTTCTTTATCAGTCCGACGAAACGGTTTTCCCAGGTCCTCCACGTTGGCTTGAAGAAACTGAAGTGATGCCGCGTTATCACATTCCTAAAAAAGTCATCGATTCGTTAGAAGGCGTTGAGTTCCTGCGTAAAATCGGAGCGACACTTCCATTGTCTCTTGTCAAACGCGTTGTCGATCTTGAGCTCAAACCGAAGCTTGAGATGAAACTCATCGCAGGCCTAACGGCTGCAGAGACAGAGCACCTTGTTGTCGATGTCACAGCTCTTGAAACCAAAGGGCTTCGCACAGAACGTCTCACCAAAGACGGTTGGGAGCTTGTGGAACAACAATCTATCAAAGGAAGCCAGCTCATGCGATTCGCTCGTGAGCCACTACATCCGATTCCTACGATCCTTGATGAAATGTCACTCGCCTATGACGAAAAACTCATTTCATTCAAATCTCGTATCACCAAGCAGTTTCCAGAGAAATTTGCTGAATGGGTGCGAGCCATGCCTCCCGAAATCGAGCTCGATATCGATCTCCGCCTTAAATCCATTCTCAATGATCCAGTCACTGCTGCCGTCCGCTTCGAAGTTGTCGGACAAGATATCGACTGGTTCGATCTTCGCATCGTCATCGATGTTCAAGGTGTAGATCTTTCCAAAGCACAAATTCGCCAACTCGTCGCTGCTCGTGGCGGTTACGTTCGGATGGAAGACGGTTCGTGGATGCGCCTCGAAATCAAACTCGATGCCGATCAACGCGAAGCAGTTACACGCCTCGGACTCGATCCTTTCGATCTTTCCGGCGAGACCCACCGCATGCACGCCCTTCAGCTTGCCGATCCGAAAGCCGCTGAGGTATTCGACCCAAAAGCATGGGAGCGCATCAAAAATCGCGCCAATGACATCAAACTCGAGGTCAATCCAGACCTGCCTGAAGGTCTCAATGCAACCCTCCGCCCTTACCAGGTCGATGGTTTCAAATTCCTCGCCTACCTCTCCGAAAATAACTTCGGTGGCATCCTTGCAGATGACATGGGTCTTGGTAAAACTATCCAGTCCCTGACCTATCTTCTGTGGCTCTTCGATGAGCATAAAAAGACAGGTGCCTCGCACAAACCCGCACTCATCGTCTGTCCGAAATCCGTTCTCGATGTCTGGTATAGCGAAGCAGAGAAATTCACTCCGCAGCTCAGAGTCAAAATTCTCAAGAACCGCGATGATATCAAAGTGGAATACATCCAGAATGAAATCGACATGCTCGTTCTCAACTACGCCCAGCTCCGGGTCTGTGGTGAAGAACTTTCCGGCATCAAATGGCTCACTACGATTCTTGACGAAGGTCAGCAAATTAAGAATCCAGATTCCAAAGCCGCGAAATG
>CAWUUP010000141.1:0-12068 GCA_963925255.1 uncultured Luteolibacter sp. | reverse complement strand
CCAATGCTCTCAATCGTTGCCGTGCGACGTAGTTGCGTGAGTCGATCGCGGTCAATGGCTTTTAACGCCTGCCAGCGGCCTTTGAACTCGTCGATCCGAGCTACCAGCTGAAGTATTTCTTGGGTAATGGCGATTTGAACGTTCACGATGAATTCCTTTAGAAATGGAGTCTTTAGCCATTTAATGACCCAATTATACCCAATTAAGAAGGCGAGTCAAGGCGCTCTGGAGTAATGGGGACAGCTAACTTAGAAACTTCTGCTTCGGGTGCAGCGATCAGTAATGGATAGGGTCTTCTAATATCACAAACTCTACCCACCATATCTAGCCCTTGGCGACTGACCTATCATACTGCGTAGTTGTATATCCCGAGGCCTTTATTTTTTTGTGATTTGAGGTTTTGAAACTTCATTTGACAGCGTGTTGCCCCAGGTTCAAGAGCGAAGTTCAATAGAGTGACGTTGATTGAATTCTTTCATTCGTTAAAATACAGTGAACCATCACTCAAACAACTGCCGATCCAGCGAGCGGAACTGGATCGCTTCTAATATTTCGTTGCTGGTGATATTTTCTTTCCCTGCTAGGTCGGCCAACGTTCTTGCAACTTTCAAGATCCTGTCATGCGCGCGGGCGGAGAAGTTCATCTGCTCCATGGCGTGCTCGAGGTAGCCTTTGCTTTCTGAATCGAGCTTGCAGTGCTCGCGGACTTCGCGGGCACCCATGGCGGAGTTGGTGGTGAGTTTCGCTTTTTTGAAGCGATCCACTTGGATGGAGCGAGCAGTGGCAACGCGTTGTCGGATGGTTTCGGAGGATTCTCCAGTGACGACATCGGACGTGAGGTCTTTGAAATCGACGAGCGGGACTTCGACGTGGATGTCGATGCGATCTAACAATGGCCCGGAAATGCGTTGGCGGTAGTTTTCGATTTGTCTGACTGAGCAGCGGCATTGACGTTTGGTATCGCCGTAGAATCCGCAAGGGCAGGGATTCATGGCGGCGACGAGCATGAAGTCGGCGGGGAACGTGAGTGAACCGGCCGCGCGGGAGATCGTGACATGGCCGTCCTCTAAAGGCTGGCGCATCACTTCCAAAGTGGATCGGCGGAACTCGGGAAGCTCATCGAGAAACAGTACGCCGTGGTGGGCTAGGGAAACTTCACCGGGGCCGGGGTTAGTTCCGCCGCCTAACAAGCCGGCATCGGAAATCGTGTGATGCGGCGCACGAAACGGACGAGTTGTTAGAAATCCTTTCTTGGAATCCAGGGTGCCGGCGATGGAATGAATCTTCGTGGTCTCAATCGCGTCGTCCTCGGTCATTTCCGGCATGATGGTGGGAATGCGTTTGGCGAGCATGGATTTTCCGGTTCCCGGAGGGCCGACCATGAGCAGATTATGCCCGCCGGCCGCAGCGACTTCTAGGGCGCGTTTGACGTGATGCTGTCCTTTGACCTCATTAAAATCAACGTGGTAGGTGCGATGACTTTCGAAAAACGCGCGGCGGTCTAACACAAATGGTGCGATGCGTTTTTCTCCGCTAATAAATTCCCAAGCTTGGCGGAGGTTCCGAACTGGGATGATCTCGACGCCTTGGATGACTGCGGCTTCGGCGGCATTTGCTTCAGGAACGATGAGAAATTTTCTGCCGCAGGCGCGGGCTTTGAGAGCGATGGATAAGACGCCTTTCACTGGACGCACCGCGCCATCGAGCCCGAGCTCGCCGACCACGCAGTATTGATCCGTTTCCAGGGCTTCGTTGCCACTCGCGCCGATCATGGCGAGGGCGATAGGCAGGTCAAACGACGGGCCTTCTTTTTTCAGATCGGCTGGGGCTAGGTTCACGGTCTTGATGCCGACATCGAGTTTCAGTGCGGAGGCCATGATCGCGGAGGTGACGCGCTGGGAGCTCTCGCGCACGGCAGCGTCCGGCAAGCCGACGATGATTACCCCCGGGCTTTCTGAGCCACGGGCGCAAACTTCCACCTCTACCTCGAACGCATCGACGCCTCGCAATGCCGCTGAATAAAATTTAGTAATCATATGAACACCTGTTATTCAAACTGGATCAAATACCATTACAAGCAAGAAAGCTGCTTTTCGTTCCGTATTTGTGGGTGTAAATCAAATCCATGAAGAAACTCCTTCTCACCCTATTCGCCTTCGCCCCTTGTCTGTTAGCCGCAGAAATCGAAGAAGGCTTCGTTCCGCTCACCAATGGAAAAGATCTAACTGGCTGGAAAGTGGTTGGCGGAAATGGTCTATACAAGATGGAGAATGGCGAAATCATCGGCACTGGCGAAAAGGTTAAAGCGAACACCTTCCTTATCTCAGAGAAGACCTACAAAGACTTCGATTTCCGTTTCGAAATGAAGTTTGATACGCTCAATGGCAACTCCGGCATGATGTTCCGTGGACTTCAGAAGGAATCTGCCGACGGCAACGGACGCGTGCACAGCTATCAATGCGAGCACGATAACGGCAAAGATCGTTCATGGACCGCGGGGCTATATGACGAGGCTCGCCGCGGTTGGCTGTTTCCTAACAAGGCTAACAAAGAACAGTGCGCTGCCTTCACCGCGCAAGGTAACAAAATTTTCAAATGGGAAGATTGGAACGAAATTCGCATCGTCTGCGAAGGCAATCATATCCAAATTTTCCTTAACGGAGAAAAGCGTGTTGATTTTATTGATGAGGATAAAGCCAACTTCACTCCTGAAGGATTTTTCGGAATGCAAGTTCACGCAGGTCAATCTACAAGCGTGCGTTGGCGCAATCTCCGCATCAAGGAGTTGACTGCGAAGTAAACACTTCGATCAGCCTTGCGGATATCGCGTCGATGGCTTTTTCCATCGTGATCTCCTGCTCGGTCTCGGCAGCAAGACAGGTCATGGATACGCCATCCAAACCGCAAGGCGTGATGGCTAGAAAAGGTGGCAGTGAGTCGCGAGTGATATTTATCGCGAAGCCGTGCATGGAAATCCATTTTCGTACACCAACTCCAATGGAAGCCAGCTTGCGGTTTCCCACCCAAACACCCGTAAGTCCATCACGGCGGCCTGCCGCAACTCCGAGATCCGCGCAAGCGGCGATCAACGCGTCTTCGATCAAACGCAGGTGAAGATGAAGATCGCGACCGCGCAAATTAAGATCGAGCAAAGGATAGCCGACGAGCTGACCGGGACCGTGGTAAGTTGCCTGACCTCCACGGTTGGTTTCAAAAATCGGATAAGGAAGCGATTCGGGAGCGCGTAGAGAAGATTGATCACGGAGCCGACCGATGGTGTAAACTGGTTCGTGTTCTAACAGCAAAATTTGATCGTGCGCTTTTACCGCCAAAATTTCTGCCACGGTTTTTTCCTGAATTTCCAAGCCTTCTGTGTAGCTCACAGGCTTTGGAAAAATAATGATTTCAGGAATGGTTGAGTTCATGATGGCTTGCTTGTTTTTAGGAAATACGCCGATAGATCGCAATCCATTCTCGGCCTTCGCGGCCAGGATAACAATTCTCAGGCACCCATGATTCGATACGTTCGAATTCTGGATTGAACCATGAATCGATTTCTGAGATCGAAGTTTTAAAGGGAGGCCCAATTTCTTCTTCGCCAGGATCGTATGGAGCGAGGAAAAAAACGCCAATCAGATGACCGCCGGGCTCGATGAGCTTGGCGCAGGCGGCTGCGTATTCGGGACGAAGCGAGGGGTCGATCGCACAAAAACACGTATGCTCCCAGATGGCGGAAAAGGTTTTCCCTTTTTGCCAAACGGGATCTAGGAAGTCACCAAGTTCGAAAGTTTCATTTCCCACGAGCGGGTGCTTTTTGGCCAACGCAACGGCGATAGGCGCTAGATCCACGCCTAGGGCATCGATTCCACGTTCACTTATCGCGCGAGCATCGTGTCCCGTGCCGCAACCGGGAACTAGGACGCGTCCTTTTCCCCAGATAGAAACTTCAAGCTTACCAAGCGCTTCTAATAAAGGAGGAGCTGCGCGGCCTTTTTCCCATGGAGTATCTCCGAGTTCGTAGCGTTGATTCCAATCGGTCACGATGGGTATGAAGTTAAATTAAACGGCGATCCAGAAGCTTCGCGCGGATCGGATCTGAAGCTTGCAAATGAGCGAGCGCGATCGCTAGAGCATCGGCTGCGTCTGATGAGGGAGTCTCCGCTAGGCCGAGCAAAGCGCGCACCATGAATGCAACCTGCGCTTTATCTGCAGTCCCTTTTCCGACCACTGCCATTTTGATTTTTTTAGGAGAATACTCGTAAACCGGAATTCCGTGATCTGCCGCAGCGATCATAGCCGCCGCACGCGCAGCACCCATAGAAATTGCGGTGCGGTGAGATTGAACGTAGATGATACCCTCGACGGCAATTTCATCTGGTTGATGTTTTTGAATCAGATGGACGAGATGTGTCCGGATCGCGGAGAGCGCACCAGATTGAGGGATGTTTTTTGGGATAGAAATCACATCGTAACCCAAGACCGAAGGTTTACGCGGGTCACCTTCGAGAATGGCATAGCCGGTATTACGGACGGCTGGATCAATGGCGAGTACGCGCATGCACTGAGATAACTGCGCTTTTAACTGCAGTTCGGCGAGCATGAAAGCGGGAAATACGGCGGGGAGTGTTGAAACACGTTGACCCGAATTCTTCTGCGTGTCATTTTTACCAAGTTATGAAAGCGAAACTTCTACTTGTAGCTCCTTTTGCACTCGCCATTACCGCTTGTAATCCCAACGGTTCCACTTTGAGTTCATCTGGCATTGATCCTCTGCGTCCACCATCAAGTCATGTAGATAAGACCAGCTACGTAACTGAACTCAGGCCCGGTCAATTTGTCACTGCTGTTATCAACAACACTGCTTTCTACAAAAATAAACCGAAAGAAGATCAATCCGCCGACAGCCTTCTCGCTCAGGGCACTCCGATGAAAATTGTCGCTTTATCGGGAAGCTGCATGAAGGTTGAGCTCGACAGCGGTGAAGTTGGATTTGTTCCAACAGCGATGATCTCAACAGGCGAGGGCGATTTGATTCCGCTAGATGGAGCAGACGATGCGCTACCTCCCATCATCCCAGTTGATAGCGATGTGCAGCTACCCGTTTTCGATCCAACTACAGCAACTCCCATAGAACCTAGTGCATTACCTCCTATGCCGGTTCCTGGAGATTTGATCGCTGAATAAATCATTCATCAAAACACCAATGAGCGGCTCTGAATTGATCTCTATGGCGGAACAAGAAATCGCCTCGATCGTCAAGGTTTTACCGGATGAGATCAAAGCTCATGCCCTAAACTGCCCGATCCATTTTGAGTCCAAACCGACTTCAGGTAGTGATGACGAAGAAATGCTCGGGGTTTTTGAAGGAGCGTCTCTGAAGGATGAGGTAGGCCCTGAAAACTTACCGCTCATCCGTCTGTTCGTAGAAAATATCTGGGAATACGTGGAGAGGGATGAGCAGGATTTTCTGGATGAAGTCGGAACAACCTTTCTCCACGAACTCGGTCATTATCTCGGTTGGGATGAGGATGAGCTCGCCGAGCGCGGACTGGAATAAGCGATAAGCGGTTAGTCATTTTACGCAGGTTTTCACAAAGATCCGTGATGTATTGCGGAATCGGACGAGACACTGGAATGCTGCCGACGAATGAATGAAGTTTCTGAATCATTTCACCATCTAGTCCAAAGTCCGGCGCCTCTTGATGTTCTGTGTTTTTCATGGCGTGAGAGAGAAGAATATCCGTTTGCGTTGCTGCGTCGGGAAGAGTCATGCGCAAGGAAAGTAAAAACCGATCCAGCTGCGGTTCAGGCAGAGGAAGCGTTCCAGCGCTGTGCGTGTCGTTCTAAGTAGCGATAACCATGAACAGCTTTTGTAGGCGATGGCGGACTCCATCAAGGGTCACTCGACCTTCGTTCATGGTGGAGTGAGTTGCTATGTTGAGTGATCGCCATAGGATAAATCCGATGTTCGATCACTTGCAGGCGCTGGTGTAGGGCGTCCGCAGTTTCATCGGGCAGGATTTCCAGCTTTTCTTGGAGAATGACTGGGCCGGTGTCCATACCTGAATCCACCACGTGCACGGTGACACCCGTTTCGCTTGCCTTAGCTGCAACCGCCTGTGCCCAAGCAGCAACTCCCGGAAACGCCGGCAAGAGCGAGGGATGGATGTTGAGAATTTTCGAAGGAAAGGCATCGAGTAACGGAGCTTTCACCAAACGCATGAAACCCGCCAAGCAGACGAGATCGACTCCTGCCTGCTTCAACGTCTCTGCGGTCTGTGCCTGAACGAAATCCGGAAACTTGCTCTTGTGACCCGCGCAATCGATCACCCCATGCGGGATCCCGTGGTTCGCAGCACGTTTCAAAATAAACGCATCCGGATTATCGGAAAGCACGATGGCGATTTTTGCATGCAGCGATCCAGCAGTGATCGCATCCAGGAGCGCCTGCATGTTAGAGCCGGAGCCGGAGCCGAGAATTCCTAGAGTTAGCATGGCTTTGGTTTAGACCGATTTCTGAAGGAGGGAACCACGAAAAGCACGAAACTCACAAAAAATTAGGATGATGCGGTTAATGTCATCGCATCGGATACTTCATACGCCGTGTCAGTTAGGACGGTTTTATCAAAACCGCCCTACCATTTATTCCCTTTCGTGAACTTCTACTCTCACGTCCGATAACATCCCACCCGGTTCAATACCGACTCTTCGATGGCCCTTGGGTTGCAGAGCAGTTGGATCAGTTTATCCCAATGCTCTTGGCCAGTGAGAATTTCGACTTCGATCCGCAGAAAATAAATTGGGACATTGATTTCCGTTGGTTTCGGGAAACGCACCGCGTCTTTTTCCGTGGTCAAAATGAGTTCCATGTCACGTTCAACGCAACGCTGCATGAATTGATTGACGTCACGGCGATTGAAACGATGGTGATCGGAAAAGTGACGTTTGATTTCCACTCGAGCTCCGAGCTTCGTCAGCAAGCGCTCAAAATTATCTGGCGCTGCGATCGCGCTGATCGCTCCCACCCATTTATCTTGTAGAAAATCCAGTGGCATCTGTTCGCGAGTGAAGAGATTTTCCAGATATTTCGGGCCATGCGCGCACTCGATGATATCCGCCGTTTTGTTGTATTTGCGAATTCGCTCGATGAGCTCGGCATTGGATGTGCCATCGCATTTTGTGATCAGAATGAAACTGGCGCGACGCAGATTTTTCGGCGGCTCGCGCAAAGTGCCGCGTGGCAAAAGTGCACCCGTTCCAAACGGCGAACGTGAATCCACCAGCACCACATCGATGGAATGTGCTAAATTAAAATTTTGCATCCCGTCATCAAGAATCAACGTTTCCGCTTGGAGCTGGCTGACTGCAAAACGAGCTCCTTTGACGCGATCTTTATCAACGATAACCGAAACCCCCTCCAAATTTTTCGCCAGCATGAACGGCTCGTCGCCGGCATATTTCGAATCGAGCAGCAAGGCGCTGCCAGTTGAAACTACCTTCGGCATCTGGCTCGAAGGAATCAGGCGATCATTCGCATCTTTCCATTTTTGTTTTTCATCGAGCTTCTTGCTTTTGTAACCGCGCGATAGAATCGCCACCTTGCGACCTTCATCGCGTAGCGACTTCGCGAGAAGCTCGACCACCGGAGTTTTTCCAGTGCCGCCAACGGTGATGTTTCCAACCGATACTACCTGCACTCCAAAATATTCCTGTTCCTTCCAGCCCATCCGGAACAACGCGATGCGAAGTTGCACCAGCAATCTAAAAAGCCCAGATAGACCAAGCATCAAAGCGCGAGCAATGCTTGCGCGAAAGCCACGGGCACGGCCGAAAATCACATCTGCCCCCCATTGTTCCAGCTCGTCGATCTGTTCCTTCATTTATCTTTCTAAGCCCAGGTTGACGTCCAAGTTCCAATCAAACAAGTCTCGCGTGGAGTTAGTTCAGAAAAATAAAAAGTGCTTCTTGGGTTTACGGCGGTATTTCCCGTCTCCGACCGATAAAACTTCGAGTCGAGTTCGCGTCACTCCGCTTTCTTTAAAACCGAGCTTATTGGCAGCCCGAGGAGTCACATCAAGATGGCGACCCGGGATAAAAGGGCCGCGATCGTTGATCCGGACTTTAACTGATTTACCATTCTCTAAATTTGTCACTTTAACCAATGCCGGAAGCGGAAGAGTTTTGTGAGCTCCGGTCAAATGCCAAGGTTGAACTTTTTCCCCCAGAGATGTGGTGCCGCGCTTGAGTCCAAAAAACTGGATTCATCATACCACGAGCATTCTCCGGTTTCTTTATAACCCAGCGCCTGCTCTACCGACATTGGATGGTAGGTCTGACCACGTATCGTATAGGATCGCGTTATGTATCCATTGTAATCACTGGGGCGTGCGCATGAGTTCAGAAAAAGCGCGCATAGACCCAAACACACAAAAAGAAAAAATCTGGAGCGCATGGTTTTCATCTAGCCCTGACGGCGGTCAGGCTTCGGACGATTTTTGTTCGCGGATCAACTGCAGGATTGTGGCGACTTTTTCCTTCATCTCCTTACCTGGCTTGAATTTGACCGATGCTCTCGCGGGAATGAGAACCTTGCTGCCTGGCTTCTTGGGATTACGCCCAACTTTCGCCGCAACTTCTTTCACCTGAAACGCCCCGAAATTCCTCAACACCACCGAGTCCCCTTGAGTCAAACTTTCCGTAATCCCGTCGATCAGAGACTGAACAATTTCATGCACGTCCCTCTGCGTGAAAATCATGCCTTTCGCCCCCAGCTGATCCGTGATTCTGATAACAAGTTCGCGCTTGGTGATGGTTGCCATAGTGAAATTCCTGATAAATGACTGAGTTCGACCCTGCTTTAAAGCACGCATCTCAGAAATGTCCCGTCAAAAACAAGCACAAGCGGCATTCTACCGCTTCGATTCTCAAATGCTTTGGATCGTGCGTGACGCGAATCATATAAAAGATCTGACCTTTAGCCTAGGTCACAGCTCCGCCATCGGCGATGTAGGTTCCGATCTAATCATCGAGCAGGTGGCTTCCGCATTGAAAGATCGGCTTAGCTCACCGACAACCGTTTCTGCTTTTAATCATCATCCGAGATTGCCAGATTCCCTCCTGGGTTGAGTGCAATTCACGATTCTCGCCCCACGAAAGAAAAATCCCTAAACCAAAAAAACCAGATGAATCATCAAGATAATCCATTGAACGAGCCGTTAACAAATCGCCCACCAGACCGCCGACTTATCTTGTTCGCAGGTGTGATGCTAATGGCGAGTTTAGGTTCGGTGTATGCATGGAGCTTTTTCACGAAACCCTTGCAGGCGGCGTATCACTGGAGCAACTGGCAGACTTCGTTGGTCTTCAGCCTCGCGGTGGCGGGACTTGGGTTTTCCGCCCTTTATACAGGCCCTCTCGTCGCGAAGCTGGGTGGACGCAAGCTGATGAAACGCTCGGCTGTGTTTTTTGTTTCCGGCTATGTGCTTGCTGCGCTCGGACTTTATCTCGGATCGGGAGTGATTGGAGACATCAAAACCCCATGGGTCAGCTGGTTGAGCTTCGTCATCCTTGCTTTGGGATACGGAGTGATCGGCGGCATTGGTCTCGGGACGGGTTATCTAACCGCTGTCTCGACCATCGCTGGCTGGTATCCTGATAAAAAAGGTTTTGCCACCGGAATGATCGTGATGGGTTTTGGAATCGGAGCCTTATTCATGAGCTAAGTGTCCGCACCGATCGCGATGAAAATTTCCGAAGGAGATGTCGCAGCAGCGTTTCTTTTCATCGCCATCGTTTACGGTGTCATCATGACCCTAGCATGCCGGTATATTTACAGCCCGCATGCCGCTGTCTCAAATAAACACGCAGCAACCGTTGCAGATACTTACGAGCATTTACCAAATGTGCGCGTGCGCTTGTGGTTCACTTGTTTCACTTACAGCTTGGCGGGACTTGGGATTATCAGCCAGCTTTCACGCTTGATGCAGGATGTCTCAAAAACGGCGGATCCAACTCTTGGTGTCGAGACGCTCGCGGCAGCTGGCGCGACTTTGATCGCGATCGCCTCCTTGGGAAATAGTGTTGGGCGTTTGATCTGGGCCTGGCTCTCGGACCATTTCGGCAGGGTCAATATTTTCGCCGCGTTGCTTGGGACTGCCGGCATCGTTTATCTCGTCCTGCCTCACGCGAGTTCGCCAGTGCTTTTTAGCGTTTTGATCTGCTTCGTCATCGCTTCTTACGGCGGTGGATTCGGCACAATCCCTTCTTTGATTAGCGATCTCTATGGACCGAAACGCATGTCCTCACTGCATGGCTTAGCGCTTACGGGTTGGGCAACAGCTGGTCTTATCGCACCGCCGTTTTTTGGATTTCTTTATGATAAAGTCCCCACCCAAGCTGCAACTTACGCGTATTACATCTGCGCTGGATGTTTGTTTGCTTCGATGATCTTGGTGTTTTCAGTCAAGAAACTTCACAAACATTGCACCGCACCTGCTGTGCTGAATGACAAGGCGAATTGATCCTTTCAAGATATCCTGTGGACTCGACAAATGGTCATCCTGGGTTATCTATTTTCTCTTATGAAATGGCTGCTTTATATCGGATGGTTGTTGGGTGCGCTTTCACTCAACGCCCAAACAACCTCCGAGAAGCAACCTATCAAGCTGGAGGATATTCAGCGGCTGTTAAAAGATAAGAATTTCGATCTCTCGAAACTTAAGCAGCTGGTCGGCGAGGCTGATACAAACAAACTTTTCTATTTCCCCACTCATGATGAGCCTGCGACTCCTGAAAAGTGGGGCTTTAGTTATGAGGATGTGGATTTTAAATCCGCAGATGGCACGCATCTTCACGGTTGGTTTCTGAACGCTAAAGGCAACAAACCCAAGGGCACCGTGGTTTTTTCACACGGCAACGCCGGTTCGCTCGGTTATCATTTGGGATTTGTCCTGTGGTTGGCTGAAGCCGGGTATCAGGTATTCATGTATGATTATCGCGGCTTTGGGAAATCCGGTGGTGTGCTGAACCGCGATGGCATGGTGCAGGATGTGAAGGCCGCATTTACTTACGTTTCTCAACGAAAGGACGTGCAGCAGGATAAAATCATTTCCTATGGCCACAGCCTGGGCGGAGCGAAATCCGTTGCGGCACTTGCGGAAGTTCGGCCTGCTGGACTTAAGGCCATCGTGATCGATAGCGCTTTCTCCTCGTATCAAGCTATGGCGAGACTGGCCGCAGGCGATCTCGGAGCCGAACTTATCTCCGACGAATTTTCACCCAAAGATCTGATCTCGAAAATCACCGG
Organism: uncultured Luteolibacter sp.; assembly: GCA_963925255.1. Lineage (GTDB taxonomy): Bacteria > Verrucomicrobiota > Verrucomicrobiia > Verrucomicrobiales > Akkermansiaceae > Luteolibacter. Next base: position 763 of record CAWUUP010000141.1, on the reverse strand, counting down.
CACGCACTTATTGGTCGTTCACGGCGAGAAAGATCCGGTCGTGCCATTTGCCCAAGGCGAGCAGCTCTTCGATCTAGCAAACGAGCCAAAGACTCTATTCCATGTCAAAGAAGGTCATCACGGCGATTGCCTTTCGCGGGATGACGGGGCGTATCGCAAAAAAATGCTCTCATGGCTCGATAGCGTGATTTAAGGTCTGTAAATGAGACTCGAAAACAAAGGGCTGATGCGATGGGTCAGCTGTGATGGACCGCTCACGTAAAGTTTCTAACAAACTGGCTTGTGACATCGAATTTCTATTTAAGAAAAAATAAAGTCGACTATGAGCTCTGACGTAACGGCCGCCGAGATCACGGGACGTGGGTCTGCAGTTCGGTGGGATTTTTCGATTCGATAAAAAATTGGTCTTGTTTGCCCTGAATCGGACGGCATAGCCTTTCCCTGGGTGTAAGAGACGATGGAAAAGCTTTTCGGAACAGATGGAATCAGGGGTAAGGCGTATGAACATCCGGTGACTGCTGAAATGGCGGAGCGGCTTGGACGAGCGTTGGTCAAGCTGGCGGGAAAGAAGGTGCTGGTTGGGCGGGACACCCGAGAATCCGGAGAGATGCTAGAGGAGGGTGTGGTCGCAGGACTGATAAATGCCGGTGCGTTAGCACTCCGTCTAGGAGTGGTGCCGACTCCTGCGGTGGCTCTGCTGGTGCGAGAGATGGGCGCGGATGCAGGGGTTATGCTGACGGCATCACACAATCCTTTCGCAGAC
>CAWUUP010000140.1:0-8793 GCA_963925255.1 uncultured Luteolibacter sp. | reverse complement strand
AGGAAAACCGATTTGGTGGGCGACGGCGAGAGCTTCATCGGGGTCTGTGATGGGTTCTTCAGTTCCGGGTAGGGTGGGGACGTTGAACTTGTGAGCGAGAGCCCGCGCAGCGGTTTTATCCCCCATGTTTTCTAATAACTCCGCAGAAGGTCCGATAAAAGTAATACCTTCCCGCGCGCAAGCTCTGGCAAAGGCTGGGTTCTCGGAAAGGAAACCGTAACCCGGATGGATCATGGTGACACCCTTGGACTTAGCGAGCGCGACGATGCCTTCGTAATCTAGGTAGGCGCCGACCGGTCCTTTTGAGGAATCAAGTTGGTAAGCTTCGTCTGCTTTGAAGCGATGGATGGAGAAGCGATCTTCCTCGGCGAAAATAGAAACCGTGCGGAGGCCGAGTTCGGTGGCGGCGCGGAAAATACGGATGGCGATTTCACCACGATTGGCAGCGAGAAGTTTTCCGGGTTTGGTTGGGATTGAAGGCATAGAAGGATTCAAAGGGAGTGGAATAAAATTTCAAAGATGAAAATGAGGAGCAGGCTTTTAGCAAGATAGGTCGTATTGATACTATAGGACTTAGGGTGGTTACTTGCCGATACAGAAGCTAGAAAAGATGACGTCTAGTAGGTCTTCGGTATCTACTTTTCCGGGGATTTCACCGAGGGCATCTAGGGCTTCACGGAGGTCAATAGCAGCGAGTTCTGGGTTGGTGGAGTGTTCGGTTAATAGATTGAGCGCAGCGTGGAGGCTGGTGTGGGCAAGTTTGAGGGAAGCTTGGTGGCGGGCGTTGATGGCAACCGCGTGCTCCCCGAAATCGGCTTCTGTGAAATGGAGTGCTGTACGAATTTTTTCGGAGAGTTGGTGGAAGCCATCGTCTTTCAAGCAGGAGATGCGGATCGCATCGGCATTACCCCAAGAAGGATGTTCGCCGAGATCTAATTTATTGAGAACGAGTAGGTGAGTCGCGTGGTTGGAAGGATAGACGGCGCGTTCGGGGCGGGGTTGTGAGGCGTCGGCGACTTCAAGGAGAAGATCGGCGTTTTCTATTTGGCGAACGGTGCGTTGGATGCCTTGAGATTCGATGATGTCATCGGAATCACGTATTCCAGCGGTATCGACGAGGCGGAGCGGGATGTCGTGGAGATTGATGATTTCTTCGATCGTATCGCGTGTGGTTCCGGCGATGTCAGAAACAATCGCGCGCTCGAAGCCGAGTAGGCGATTTAGTAATGAGGATTTGCCTACATTGGGTTCGCCGAAAATGACCGTCCGAACGCCTTCGCGGAGGACGCGACCTTGATCTGCAGTGGCGAGCAGAGAATCGATGGTTTTGAGGATTTTCGTTATCCTTGCACGAAGTTCGATGGTGGTTTGTGGATCGATGTCTTCGTCAGGAAAATCGATCCATGCCTCGAGGTGGGCGAGGACTTTGAGCAGTTCGTCGCGAGCAGCGGTGGTACGTTTTCCGAGAGTGCCTTCGAGTTGGGAATGTGCTGCGCGGATCGCAAGGCGAGTTTGCGCGGAAATGAGATCCATGATCCCCTCGGCCTGGGTGAGATCTAGTTTACCATTGAGGAAAGCGCGTTGAGAAAACTCTCCAGGTGAAGCGTGGGAGGCACCACATTCGAGGAAGCGTGCGAGCACTTCACGAGTGACGAGGATGCCACCGTGACCTGCGAATTCAACGGTGTCATCGCCTGTGAATGAATTCGGGCCTAGGAAAACGGTCAGCAAACCATCATCGATGACCGCACCTGCTGTATCACGAATTTTGCAACGTCTCGCGAGACGCGGCATGGTGGATGAAGCGATCCCTCCAGTGCAAAGATCCGCAATCCTAAATGCATCAGGCCCAGAGATGCGGATGAGAGAGATCGCACCAACACCCATCGGGCTGGCAATGGCGGCGATCGTAGACGTATTGGGCGGAATCATAATTTGATTTCGAAATGCCTAGTTTGTTGAATGGATTTCGGCAATTTATTTTCCTCCAAGGTTGAGAAATTCCAAGCAAATGAAGCGTTTGATTTCGAGCTGAGGTTTTTTTGGATTACCGTTCCAGGTGAGTTCGACTGTAGCAGTATGATAAACATCATCTGGAAGCTTTTCGTTTTCCAGATTCAAGCGTGAGAGGGATTGTCCTGCTTGAGATTTGGGATAGGCAATGATTTCAACAGCATCGCGGAAATGAGCTGGATGAATGCAAAGGTGCGTCGTTGGGAAAATTCAGACATGATTTGGGCTTAGCGGATTTCCACTTTAAGCAACTGATTGCGCTTGTCAACGGAGCTGCCCTATAGATAGGGAAATGATTAGGGTGTGTCTTACGCCGTGCGCCCTTTGATTGTGAGGTCTAGCCTGCGTCCCGCGGTAGCCATATGAAACCTGTTTACATTTACGACACGACTTTGCGCGATGGAACCCAAGGAGAGGGATTCCAGCTATCGGGCCTGGATAAATTGCGGATCGCGAGACATTTGGATCATTTTGGGGTCGATTATATTGAAGGTGGTTGGCCGGGCTCCAATCCCAAAGATGTGGAGTTTTTTCGCGAGGCGAAAAAGCTGGATTTGAAACACGCGAAACTCGCGGCGTTTGGATCGACCCGCCGGGCGAATGTAAAAGTTGAGGAAGATCCTCAAGTGAGATTATTGATTGAGGCAGAGACCCCTGTGGTGACCATTTTTGGGAAAAGCTGGGAACTGCAAGTGACGGAAATTTTGCGGACCACCGTTGATGAGAACCAAGCGATGATTCGTGATACTGTTGCGTATCTCGTGAAGAACGGCCGTGAGGTTATCTACGATGCGGAGCACTTTTTTGATGGATACAAAGATTCTCCAGCACACGCACTGGCAACACTGAAAGCTGCGGCTGATGGTGGTGCGGCTTGTTTGGTTTTGTGTGATACAAATGGTGGGACTTTACCGAAAGAGATCATGGAAATCTGTGCGGCGGTTCGCACTCATTTGCCAGGAGCGCCGATTGGAATTCATACACATAATGATTGCGAACTCGCGGTGGCGAATGCCATTGCGGCGGTTGATGCAGGCGCGATCCAAGTGCAGGGCACAATTAATGGCTACGGGGAGCGCACGGGGAATTGTAACCTTACATCGGTGATTCCTATTCTTCAGTTGAAAATGGGAATGGAACTAGTGCCACGCTTGGAAGAACTGCGTGATTTGTCATTCTTCGTCGATGATGTATCGAATAATCCTCATTTTGTGAGAGCGCCGTTTGTGGGTCAAACGGCATTCGCGCACAAGGGCGGCATGCACGTGAATGCGGTGCAAAAACTGGCGCGCAGCTATGAGCATATCATTCCAGCAAGCGTTGGAAATGAGCAGACCATTCTCGTTTCCGAGTTGAGTGGCCAATCCAATATTCTCCTTAAAGCTGAGCAGATCGGGATGCCGATTGAAAAAGGGGCGCCTGAAGCTGCTTCTATCCTTACGAAAGTGAAAGAGCTTGAGCACGAAGGGTATTCGTTTGAAGCCGCCGGCGGATCGCTCGAATTGCTGATTCGTCGTGAGCTCGGAAAATATGAGAAACCTTTCCAAGCCAACGAGTATCACGTCAGTTTCCGACAGTATCGCGATGGTCACGCTCCGGTTTGTGAAGCAACGGTAAAACTCACTGTGAATGGAAAAAAGGAGCTGACAGTTGCTGAGGGTAACGGTGTGGTCAACGCGCTCGATCTCGCGTTGCGTAAGGCTTTGCTGCCGTTTTACCCAGAAATTGCAGAGGTCTCTCTGATCGATTATAAAGTCCGTATTCTCGACAGCCAAGACACGACCGCGGCGAAAACCCGCGTTCTCATTGTTTCCTCCCACGGAGATAAAACCTGGGGCACCGTTGGCGTTTCCGGCAGCGTGATTGAGGCAAGTTGGATCGCTTTGGTAGATGGAATTGATCTTTTTCTCCAGCGGAGACAGAAGGCGGGTTGAAATAATTTTTGCCTTTTGCGAAATAGCTGTAAGAAGAGAGCAGTAATCACAGAGCCATGTTTTCCATTAAACGCTTATTCTTCTGGCTCTCAGGCGCTGGGACCGAGACCCTCGAACGTTGCCCCAATTGGGAACAACGCAAATACGTCGCCATAGGCGCCACCGTTTTGGTGCCGTGTGCGTTCGCTTTCATTGCCTGTGCGTATGCGCTCTCGACGATCTCAGAGGAACCGAAAGTCATCTATCCAGTGGCCGCAGTCTGGGCATTTATTATCCTCACGATCGACCGTGCCTTGCTTTCTGGATATCGCCCTTACCTTTCATTTTTTCGAAAGTTCTCGCAGTTTTTCCTCCGTCTCGTCGTTGCTATTTTGATGGGAATCACGATTGCTCACCCACTCGTTTTGTTGCTCTTCCGCGATACGATTTCATCGGTGATTGAAAAAGATCGGGCGGCCGAAATTGAGATCGTTCGTTCGGGTTTTGATGGTAAGAAAGAAAAAGTCCGCTCGCGCATCACGACTCTCGAAGCGGCGCTCACTGCGCAGCGCGAGCGTTGGAATGAATCTTTCCAAGCAAAATTTATCCTTCAGGAAAATCAAGATGCTGGGTCAGCCATCCCCGGCTTAACCTCTGCGCAGCAAACCGAACTCAAAGCCGCGACCGCGGAGGCCACCGCGCCTTTCAGCACCCGGTTGATTACGATTGATCAACAAATCACCGAAATGACTCCCCAATACGCCACGCTCCAAGCGGAGCTCACGTTTTGGCAATCGGAGTTTGAACGTGAGCTCAGTGGTGAGCGTTCAGGACTCTCCGGTGAAGGTCCGCGTGCTCGATCCATTCGTGCGGATCAACTTGAGCCACGTCGGGAGGAAACTAAACGCGTCGGTAGTCTGTTAGAACATTTAACCGCAGAGAAAGCCTCGCTACAAACCCAAGCCCGCCAGGCAGAGGCGAGCTCGATTACGTTATTCGAGACGCGTCTTGCGGAAATTAAACTCGCGAATCAAGCGGAAGCCGATCGTGTGGCAACGCTGAAACAGAAAGTGGAGCAAGACCAAGCTGAGCAATTTGTGGGTCAGCAAAACTCGCTTCGCGATACGATCAAAATGCAAATCGACTCACAGCTCGTTGAACTTGAGGGCACTCAAGGCGAGCTTTCTGCAGTGGTGAAAGAGGAATCGGATCGCCTCGCCGCAATGCGCGCTGAGCCTCGTCGCGATGTCCTCACCCAGACCCTTGCGCTGCACGAACTTTTCCTCGCTGGCAACGAAGGCGGTAAGTTTGCTTTTTATACTTACATCGTTTTGACCTTGTTATTCATGTTGGTGGACACGATCCCACTCATCGTGAAATTTTTCACCAAGCCCGGTCCATACGATACGCTAGTGGATCGCGATGAAATCACTTTCGACTCCGAGCATAAAGCCTTCCGTCAAACTCGTGGACGTTACATGGAACAACTGACTTCTGGAAATCTTATTGCGGTCACCCGGAATTCCCATCTTGAACACGCCCTTGTCGACGGTATTGAGCATACCCGTGCGGCGCGTGAATTTCTTGATTTACTGATTGAGATGGAGCGTTCATTTGCGGAAAAAATGCGATCAGAACAAGAGCACATCGCGCATAACGAAACCGATAAACGCGCGGCATTGGAGAATATTAAGAAACGGTTTTACGATGATCTCAATCATCAGATGGAACAGTTTTTTACGACGCGGAACGCTTAGGTTGTTTAAGATTTAAGACGCCGGTCGGAGACTCGGCTCTCCAATATTCTCAACCCAGCGCCGCATGCGTTCGCTGGGAGAATTTCCTTGGGTGGCAATGCCGAGTCGTCCGTTGAAGGTGACGCATCCTGCGCCGAGTCGTTGTCCGGTGACGACGGGTGGGCAGAAGATCCAGCCATCTTCATCAGTTGTTGTGTCATCGAGATTCCACACGCCGAGGTTGGAGAATGAGCCGATGTTACCGGCGGGTTTTGCTCGGTCTTTTGTTAGAAAATTCACTTTGGCTTGGTGACTCAGGATGCCACCGAGGGTGAGAAGGAGAAAGTTGGCTCGATGCTCGCCGCGTTCCAAGCGTTGGAGGATTTGGTGATGGATGGTTTGGGTCGTATCGTTTGAGTTGATGTGGACTTCCACACAGCTGACATGGTTTTGGGTGTCATCGGCATAGCGGATATCGCCGCGAAGATTCACCGGCACAACCCATGAGATTTTTTTCTCTGGGTTGCGGATCTCTGGACGTATCGATTGATCAAGGCAGTGGAGCAAGTGACTGTTCACAGTGATATGCTGTTCACGGCATCTTTCGAGAATGGCTTGGGTTTCGTCTTTTGTGAAAAGATGCCATGCGATGTTTTCAACGGCATTAGTTTCGGTTGGAGTCGCAGGTAGCCAATCGCTGCGCATGGCGGAGTCGTTGTTATCGCGGTTACGCAGCAGCCTCCACAGCGGAAGAAAAATGCCATGGCAGGGATGTTTGGTTTCTGGAAGTTTGGGAATTTTTGCGCCACGTTTGCGAAGTATTCGAGCGAAGCCTCCGATCCCGTCGCATTCGCAATGCGAAACGTCAAACCACTGAACCTCGCCTTTGGAGATCCGTCCGTAACGGATGCTCATGAAATCTCCAGTTGCCTCGGATGCATGGAACCATGCTTCAGAGATATTTCGTGGTGGTTGCGAGCTCAAGTAGTGATTTTGGTAGAGTTCCTTAATACGGACATTGCGATACCACACAAGCTAAGCTTCGTCTTGAAAACCGATATGGTCTTTCGCACGGCGGTCTTTAATCGCGGATTGAGAGAGGTCGAGATCGAGGATGAAGTCGCTATAAAGTTTCTCGGTCGTGATGTAGGCGCCGCAGCGTTTCCATTCGCTTTCACCTTCTCGCGGCTTTAGGGTGAGGATGTTGTTTTCTTTAATGACCCAGTTGCCAGTGGTTTTCCAACCGGTGAGATCTTTACCGTTGAATATATTAACGAAGCCATCGGTTCCTTGTCTGTAAAGGGGTGTGATTAAGAAGGCTATGAGGATGATGCGGAGGAGGTGGATTTTCATGAAATGATGATTGTGCTGTTGGGTTTTTGTTACGGTCGGTGGCGGCGCACCGAGCCTACCCGTTACTTTTTAAAGACCAAAAAATGTTGCCAAGGGAGATCTGGTTTATTTTCGACGAATGTGAAACCGAGAGCTTCGAATTCTTTAGTAGCTTGAGCGGCAGACATTTTATGTAGGTGTTTGATCGGGACATTTGGATCTTCAGCGCGATATTCTAGTAGGTAAATTTTACCGCCTGGCTTGAGGGCGGAGTGGATGGATCTTAGCATTTCGGCTGGGTGGGAGAACTCGTGATATGCATCGACAAACAGCACGGCATCGAGCGTGTTGTCGGGAAGTTGTATGGATTCGATTGTGCCGAGGTGGGGTTCAACGTTGGTGATTTTGCGGGCAACGGCTTCTTTGCTGAGGTAATCTAGCATTTCTTGTTGGATATCGACCGCGATGACTTTGCCTTCAGGGATGAGTGGAGAAATTATGAAGCTGTAATATCCAGAGCCCGCACCGATATCGGCGATGACGGCGTTGGGCGCGAGATTGAGAAGGGAGATCGCTTTGGTGGGAGCTTCTTCTTTTTCGCGGTCAGTTCGCTCCAACCAGCCGATTCCGGGGTGACCCATGACTTGGGATATTTCACGACCCATGAAGATTTTACCGATACCATCAGGAGAGGAAGGGGCGCTAGTGTAAGAAGAAATCTCGGCTTTTAGCTGGGTTGGATCCGTATTCTTCGGGATGATTTTCTTGGTTTCGGTGCGAACAATCACCAGCGGAATAAGGAACAGAATGAGTAGGATGATAGGAACGAGAATGAGATAGCGGGATTTCATGGTCTTTTTGTAATGATTATTAAATGGATTAAGCTTGATGGAATAGTTTGACCGTTTGCGAAGGCATCGTTACCTTCCCGTCAATTGGCCGTTCAAAAGCGGCATTGAGTTTGTGACTAAAGATTCATCAATAAAAGTCGGGAAATTTGAGGGATTCAGCTGGATACGCTGTGAGGGTAAGGGTTCTTTTTTAAATAGCCTGGCGATGAAGGAGTTTGGCGATGCGCGGATTCGGGCCGGAGTGGTGCGGTTGGTGATTGATTTGCAAGCATGCACGGGGATGGATTCGACCTTCATGGGCACCTTGGCGGGGATGGCTGCAAGGATTTCAGAATATGGTGGAAAGCTACAAGTAACAGCCGCAAGTGAGAAAAGTTGCCATTCGTTGGAAGATTTGGGATTAGATTTTTTGATGGAGATTAATCAGCAGGATACGGAGTGGATTGGACTTGAGAATAAAGTTCGAGATTTGCTAAAAGCGAAATTGGCAGGAGTTAAGGCTGGAACGGTGATGCATACCAAGCATGTCTTGGATGCGCATGAGATTTTATCACGCGCGAACGAGAGTAATGAGAAGAAATTTTCTGGGGTGGTGAAGTTGTTAGGGGATGAGTTGGCGCAGAAAACAGGGCAATCTAGCTGATGGGGATGATTCAGTATTTGTGCCTAGCATTGATAGGGGTTTCCTCGTTGTTGGGTGGCGCTCTATTTTTAGCACTGATCAACCAGCGCAAGCGCGCAAAGCGTCTCAAGCAAGTTTTGAAAGCTCTCTCAGGCGAAGAGGAGCGGATGTTTCATTTCCTGCACGATCTTGGGATTGCGATAGGCGAAGAGCCGACGGATGTATCTTTATCTCGGACGATTGTGGAGGGTATTGTAGATGTCGTTGGTGCAAGTGGAGGGGTGATTTATTATCCCACGGGCGCTTCGAAATTTTTGGTTCCTGCA
>CAWUUP010000139.1:0-11943 GCA_963925255.1 uncultured Luteolibacter sp. | reverse complement strand
TTTCCTACCAGGATCAATCTACCTTGGACGGCATTTCGATATCCGCAGAACCCGGACAAACCATCGCTCTTGTCGGAACTACCGGCGCTGGCAAAACTACGGTTTTATCATTGTTAGCGCGCTTTTACGAAAAGGACACGGGTGAGATATTATTAGACGGCACTGATATTAGTTCGCTTAATAAAAATTCGCTGCGAAACCAGCTCGCCTATGTCACTCAAGAGCCATTCCTCTTCAATGGAACCGTTAGAGAAAACCTCGAGCTCGCCAAACGCGGCGCGAGCGATGAGCAAATCTGGAAAGCTCTAACCGCAGCAAATGGAGATCAATTTGTGCGTGAACTCCCAAAACAGCTAGATACGAATGTTGGTGAACGTGGAGTTAAACTTTCTGGTGGTGAAAAGCAACGTCTCTCCATTGCCCGCGCTCTTTTAAAAGACGCTCCCATTCTCCTTCTCGATGAAGCTACGGCATCCGTCGATTCTGAAACCGAACGCCAAATTCAATCTGCGCTCGATCATTTGATGGAAAACCGCACCGCCTTTGTTATCGCTCACCGACTCTCCACCATCCAAAACGCAGACCGGATTTACGTCCTCGAAAAAGGCTGCGTGATCGAACAAGGCACGCACGATCAACTCCTCGCAAACCAAGGGAAATACGCAGAGCTCTGCCGCCGCTCGTTTTTAGCTGAGCAAGCCTAGCGGAAAGCCGAGTCTCTGGCCGGCTTCTTTTGATTTCTCAGTCAGCCATAGGCTCGGCTCTCCAACAAAAAACGCTCGGAGTTTCCTCCGAGCGTTTTTAAAGTGATTACCTGCTGATCGAAATTAGCGGGAATAAAGCTCGACGATGAGCTGCTCATTGACGAGCGGATCGATCTCCGAGCGCTCAGGAATACGTGACATAGTTGCAACCATGTTTTCGCGATCTACTTCGAGCCAGTCAACAGAAGGAACCGCTTGTGTCAGATCGAGCATACGAAGTGCGAGCTGTTGTGAAGATGGTTTAGCACCAACTTTGATCACATCACCTGGCTTTACTTGATAGCTGGCAATATCAACGCAATGACCGTTCACAAGAACGTGGCCGTGGTTAACCATCTGACGAGCTGCTTGGCGGGAATTTCCGAAGCCTGCACGGTAGCAGATGTTATCGAGACGACCCTCAAGAAGTTGTAGCATGATCGTACCTGTGATACCACGGCGACGAGCAGCCTCTTGATAGTAAGAGCGGAATTGTTTCTCGAGAACGCCATATTGGAAACGAAGCTTCTGCTTCTCACCCAATGCGACAGCATACTCGGATTTTTTCTTACGGCCTGCACGGACACCGTGCTGGCCTGGTGGAAAATTGCGGCGCTCCAAAGACTTGGATGGACCGAAAAGTGAAACGCCGAAGCGGCGGGAGATTTTAGTGCGAGGACCGGTGTAACGTGCCATGATCTTAGAAAGTTAAGTGTTTAAAAGTTAGGGATTAAACGCGACGCGCTTTCTTCGGGCGGCAACCGTTGTGAGGAATTGGAGTAACGTCACGAATCGAGAGAATTTCGAGACCCAAACCTTGAACAGCACGAACTGCGGACTCACGACCTGAACCAGGACCTTTGACGCGAACATCAACTTCCTTGAGACCGTGACCCATAGCTTGACGGCAAGCATCTTGTGAAACCACTTGAGCAGCATACGCAGTGCTCTTACGTGAACCTTTGAAACCCATCTTACCAGCACTCGACCATCCGATCGCGTTACCAGACTGATCGGTCACACTCACGAGGGTATTGTTGAACGTTGCGGTCACATGAACGATACCGCGCGAAACGTTCTTCGAACCTTTTGCCTTGTGAATCTTGATTTCTTCTTCGCCGCCACCGATTTCAGCGAAGATATCTTTCTTCTGCTCTTTTTTTGGTGCGCCGTCTTGGACAGCAGACGCGTCAGCCTTCTTAGGTGCCTCTGCCTTCGCGGCAGGAGCCTCTACGCTTTGATCCGACTTCGCTACAGCGGCAGTCGGGGTTTCGGGTTTAGCCTCGGCAGCGGGAACCGCTACTTCTTCAGCTTCTTGGTTGTTGGTTTCTTCGGACATATGTCTTGATATAAATGGAAGTTTTCACTTCCGGAGAGTGGGACGTAATCTCAATGGATTACTTCTTAACACCGACGGTTTTCTTCTTACCTTTACGGGTGCGGGCGTTGGTGCGGGTGCGTTGACCACGAACTGGGAGACCACGCTTGTGGCGGATGCCACGATAGCAGTTGATCGATGTCAGGCGCTTAAGTTGGGATTGGCGCTCACGGCGAAGGTCACCCTCTACCATGATCTGCTCGGCTTGAATCACTTGAGCGATTTTCACCAACTGATCTTCGCTAAGTTGACCAGTGCGGATGTCCGGATCAATACCGGCATGGTCCAGAATGCGGCTCGCCAACGGGCGTCCGATTCCGAACATATAAGTTAAAGAAGCCTCGATGCGCTTCTCATTGGGGATTTCGATACCTAGAATGCGTGCCATGTTGTGAAGATTTTCGCGTGATTGTTGTGGAGCCCCGATTCTTATCGGAAGCGCCGCGGGGCGGGTGATTTACCAGACTTCCACTCACTGGCAAGCCGGAAATGGAAAAAATACTCGAAACGGACACAATTTTTATCATTTCCTCATTATTGTAAGGAAAATTTTATTTTCGATGTATCCCGCCTCGACAAAAACTAACGCATACCTAGGTTTATTTACCACAAAATATCCATGGATACCCACGAAGAAATTCCCCTCGAATCAGTCAATGATAGCATTGCGGAACCTTCCCTAACTCAACTCCCTGCCGACGATGTCGCAGCGATCAATGAATTAGGGGAAACTTACCAAGCTTTCCGCTCTGAGCTATCCAAAATCATCATCGGACAAGATGACGTCATCGAAAAACTCGCCATCGCCCTCTTCGCTCGCGGTCACGCACTGCTAATGGGTGTTCCAGGCCTGGCCAAAACCTTGCTGGTGTCCTCCGTAGCGCAGACGTTCAATCTCTCTTTTAACCGCATCCAGTTCACTCCCGACCTAATGCCTGCCGACATTACTGGCACTGACATCATTCAGGAAACCACTAGCGGCAGGCGCGAGTTCGAATTTGTCCAAGGTCCTGTCTTTGCAAACCTTCTGCTCGCAGACGAAATCAACCGCGCTCCTGCTAAAACACAATCCGCCATGCTTGAGGCGATGCAGGAAAACAAAGTCACCGTGCTCGGTAAGACCTACACCCTCAAACCGCCGTTCTTCGTGCTCGCCACCCAGAACCCAATTGAACAAGAAGGCACTTACCCCCTACCGGAAGCACAGCTCGACCGTTTCATGTTCCTCATCGAAGTGGAATACCCAACGGCAGAGGAAGAAAAACGCATCGCTCGCGAAACCACTGGAGCCGCAAAACAATCACTCGCTGAGCTCATCGACGGCGAAAAGATCATCGCATTCCAACAACTCGTTCGTCGCGTTCCTGTTCCAGATCACCTCTACGACTACGCCGTTGAGATCGTCCGCAAAACTCGTCCGGGGCAACCAGAATCTCCACAATGGATCAAAGACACCGTCGGCTGGGGAGCTGGTCCACGTGCCGTTCAATACCTCATCCTTGGAGCGAAAGCCCGCGCGGCCCTCCGCGGTAACTACATGGCTTCTCTCGAAGATATCGAAGCCGTTGCACCCTCCGTCCTCAACCACCGCGTCATCACCAACTTCGCTGCTGAATCCCAGGGCATGACTTCGAAAAAAATCATCCAGAAACTCATTTCTGAGATGAAGGATAAATGAGATTTTTGAAGGGTTCCTGTTTTCTCTCTACAAGGAGAGAGGAGGAACGGGAGAAGAAGGAGAATCAGACTCTAACCTCCTCTCCTCCTCACCCTCCTCTCTCCCTGTAGAAAAAAGTCCGAAAACATGTCTACCCACTCCTTCATCGATAGCGACCTCCTTTCCCGTCTGGGCTCTTTGCCTATCGAGTCGCGTGTGCCGATGATGGGTAATGTCGCCGGCAAGCACCGCTCGCCACACCGCGGTTCATCGGTAGAGTTTGCGGAGTATCGAAAATATGTTCCCGGAGATGACACCCGCCGTCTCGATTGGAAGGCATTTGCTCGTTCAGACCGATTCTACATCAAAGAATTCGAGGCCGACACCAACCTCCGCGCTTATTTCGTCATCGACGCCTCAGGTTCGATGAATTTCCACAGCCCCGGACAGGATTCGAAAATTCAATACGCACGCCGCATCGCTGCTTCCCTTGCTTACTTGTTGGTAAATCAAGGTGACGCCGCTGGTCTCTCGATCTGCACCGACAAACTTCATTTAGAAGTTCCTCCTTCACGTCGTGCCGCACACTTAGAGCGCTTCTTTTCAACCATCGAAAAAGTCGAGCCCGCTGGTGAAACTGGCTTGATTCCAGCACTCCACACGATCGCCGAAAAAATCGGTCAGCGCGCATTCATCGTGATCCTCTCTGATTTCTTCACCGATACAAATGATCTCGCTGATGCGCTCCAGCACTTGCGCTACCGCAAACATGACATCTCTCTTTTCCATCTGATGGATCCGCAAGAAATCGGCTTTGAATTTGACCGCCCTCACCGCTTCGTCGACCTCGAAGATAACACATCCCTCGTTGTCGAACCGAACCTCATTGCTGACGAATACAAGACCGCGCTGAATGAATTTCTAAAAAACATCCGCGGCAAAGCGCACCACGCCAACGCCGATTATCAACTTGTCACCACTGACACTCCGCTCGAACCTCTGTTACGCGAATTCCTCACAGCTCGCCTTCCTAAGGCAAAACACTGATGACTTTCCTCTCTCCATTACTCCTCTGGTTCTTGGCAGCTATGAGCGTGCCGGTCATCATTCATTTACTCAACAAACGCCGCCATAAAACTCTGCAATGGGCCGCGATGCAGTTCCTTCTAAAAGCCACGCGTGAATCACGTGGAAAAAAGAAGCTTCGTCACATTCTCATTCTTACATGCCGTGCTCTTGGAATTGCTGCACTCGCCTTCGCTGCTGCCCGCCCCGTCGTTTCCGGACTCCTTGGCTGGGGCACTGGCACGATAGATACAGTCGTTCTTGTTATCGACCGAAGTGCCTCCATGGAGCTTCGCTCTGGTGATGGGCAAAAAGCCAAACGTGAACTGGTTCTACAAAAAATTCGTGATGCGATGTCAAACATCGGTAGCCCACGTCTTGTAATCATCGATAGCGCAACGGGAAAACCACAGGAGATCCCTTCTCCGGATGTGCTACCAGATATTTCAGTAACCTCTGCCACCGATACATCAGCCAATATTCCTACTCTGTTAGCCTCCGCAGTAGAAGTGCTAAGCTCTGCTACGGGGCGCTCGGAAATTTGGCTTGCCTCCGATCTACAGCGTTCTAACTGGCTCCCTGATGACGAGCGTTGGCCTGCCGTGCGTGCTAGCCTCCAAAGCCTTCCTGGAAAACCTGCGATCCGTGTAATCTCGATTAGTGGGGATGCTGCAACCAATATTTCATTTCGCCTACTCGGAACCCGTCGCACCATCGATGGCTTAGTTCTTAATTTGGAACTAAGCCGTTCCAGAGACAATCGAGGCAGTATCAGCCTTCCCGTCACCACGCAGATCAACGGAGCATCGCAAAACGAGTTGATCACTCTTCCTGATCAATCACTGCTTTTCGAAAAACGCATCCCCATTAAACAAGAAGCAGAATCTGGCTACGGCTGGCTCTCCATCCCAGCCGATGGAAACCCAAGAGACAACTCGGTCTTCTTTGCCTACGGCCCCGCGCGTCCGCTGAAATCTCTCATCGTCGTTTCTCAATCAAGCGAAGCAACTAAATACCTTACTATCGCCGCAGCTCCTCCGAATTTCGAAAAGCAATCCGTCACCCGCATCGACCCAACCGATTTTGCCACAGCTTCAACCTCAGATCTCTCCATGATTCTCTGGGCAGCTCCCCTTCCTATTGGTGAAAATGCCAAGACGCTTCAAAATTTCCTTTCCGGTGGCGGACAAGTCATTCTTTTCCCGTCTTCTAAGTCTAACGATGAATCCTTTCTCGATACCCAATGGGAACCTGTCTCGCACGCCGAAGCTGGTAAATTTTTCATCCTGCGAGACTGGGATCACATCGATGGCCCTTTGCGAGACGGTATTGATGGAACACCCATTCCCGCAGATCGCCTCCGAGCGATCAAACGTGCCATCCCAGAAAGCGATGCTGCCGTGCTAGCTAAATGGGAAGACGGCGAACCATTCATCACTCGTAAAATCATCGATAAAGGCACGCTTTGGACCTTGGGAAGTATTCCGGATTATGCATGGTCAAACCTTGGCGATGCCGATGTGTTACTCCCAGTCGTGCAGCGTATTCTCTCACTCGGCGGCGAGCGCTTTGATGCATCATTCCTTGCCGAGGTTGGCTCCGATTCAGCAAATCCAGCTGCAGGCGAAACCCGCACTCGGGTGGATGATTATTCCAAAGAAAGCAACGATCACGTCGCGGGTATCTTCCGCTTAGGAAATCGCCTAACCGCTGTGAACCGACCCCTTGCAGAAGATGAACTCGAAATCACAAGCAAAGAAAATCTCGATGCGATGCTCGAAGGCACCGACTACCGCATCCTCAACCAAGCGGGCCAATCCTCAGACCCCTCACTCTCGACTCACATCTGGCGTGCATTCCTTGTCGCGGTGCTGTTTTTACTAATTAGTGAAGCACTGCTCTGCTTACCTAAAAAATCCAGCGTGGCTGTGACAGCACAACGCGCAGCACCCAGCATAACCTGATCATAAGTTGTTAGATTTTTGAAATGGAATGGGATTTTAAAAGCGTTGCTATCGTCGGATCTGGCGCGATAGGTCTATATTACGGAGGCCGTCTCGCAGAAGCTGGAATGAATGTAAAATTTCTCGCGAGATCAGATTATGATCACATTTCCAAATACGGAATTGAAGTTGGGAGCGTAGCCGGAAATTTTCATCTAACAAACGTATCGGTTTTTAAAAATCCTGAAGATATCGGCCCGGTTGATTTAGTCATCATCGCATGGAAAGCCACAGCTAACGATGCGCTTGCTAGCGTGTTGCCGCCGCTCATGCACGAGACCACCCAAGTGCTGACTCTACAAAACGGCTTGGGAAATTGTGAACGCATTGCGGAAATAGTGGGTGGTGCGAGTGTATACGGCGGGCTTTGTTTCGTTTGCATTAACCGTATTGCTCCAGGAACAATTCGCCATACTGCTGGCGGACGGATGACGATTGGAGCTTTTGATAACGCGCTATCCCGTAAAACGGAAATCATCTCCCGACGTTTCAAGGCTGCCAAAATTCTCGCCTCTGCTGTTGATGATCTCGCTAAAGCTCAATGGGAAAAATTGATCTGGAATATTCCGTTTAATGGCCTAGCTGTTGCCGAAGGCGGTGTGACGACGGATGTGCTTTTGGCTAATCCAAGCATTGAAAACGAAATACGCACTCTGATGCACGAGGTCATTGTGGCTGCAGACGCACAAGGAATTACGCTAGATCCCAACTTGATCAAATCCAACATTGAACGAACTCGCCCGATGGGACCTTATCAACCATCAACCATGATCGATTTCATCGAAGGGCGTGAACTGGAACTCGGGCCGATTTGGGAAGAACCCTTGCGACGCGCAAAGGCGGCTGGAGTTAAAACGCCAGCTTTAAGGCGATTGCTCAAGCGCATGAAGGCACGTTTGGTAGGGAGAGCCTAACTTTCCAACCTATTAACTCCTCGAGGATCTATATAATTCTCTACAAGACACAGCTAGCCGACTCTTTCTTTTGCTTTAATCACTCGAGCCATAAATGTTAAGTGAACCATGCGAACCCTAGAAAAGTATATTTATCGATGACGATGAGTTTTTTCTCTCGGCTTCCGCGTTACTTAATAATCTAGAACCTGATGCAAATGGATGCATTTCGGCTGACCTAAACATGCCAAATATGGACTTGGACTAACACTGCAAAGCATTTTGCAACAACGCATCAATCCTCTACCCGTCGTTTTTCTGACTGGAGCCGGCGACATTCCGACCTCTTTCCAAGCTATGCGTAAAGGCGATCCAAGACTAAGAAAATGCTGGAGCTTTTGAGTGACCGAGCACTCGAGGTTTTAGCCCATGTCGAGCAAGGAGAACTCAACAAACAAATTGCAAATGATTCAAGTATCGCCGAGCACACGGTAAAATTACGCCGGATAGCGATCACAACTAAGCTAGGAATGCCATCCGTAGCCGAATTAACGAAGCTCTGGCTAGAGGCCGTATTTTCAATCCAAAGCCGCCTCCTGCAGGAACAGTAGCAGCAAAGTCACTTCATTTATTTCAATCTTTTCTAAACCTTTCCTGCAATCAACTAAGAATGAAATCCATATAGGGTGATTCGCCGCCCACTGGCTCACCAGGCACACGCGAGATTTTAACTCCTAGCGCTTCCTCCATGGCTCGTTGTTCCATCGCAATGGCACGAGGAAATTTTTCGAAAATGGACCGGAGCGGATGATGGAATTCACGCAGAGTAATCTTTTCAGTCACTTCATCACAGATACAGCGCATAAACAGACCTTCTTTACTCCGCATTTTCACGAACAGGCCTGCACGATAAAGAAGCGTCGTCCCTTGGCTAAGGCGAGCTTTCCAATAGGTCTCCTGATCTTGAAAATATTGATACAGCAGCTTTTCTGGAGCGGTATCGCCAAAAAGTGTCCGCGCATGATCGAGCATCTGTATCGAAAAACTCGATGGGACTGCGGGAAACAACGCGTCTGCTTTCTCTGTCAAACGGTAGAAGATTTCGGGTCGGCCGATTTCTGTCCGAGGCAAACGAATACGAATCAGATAATCGTGTTTGGTGAGATCCTCACAGTGTTGCTTCACGGTCATATAACTCACACCAAGCTCCTTGGCTAAAACACTCACGGCCATACCACCCGACATTTTTAACTGCATCAAGACACTGAGCCACTGAGGCTTCAGGAGATCATGGAATACGTTGAGGAACATGGATTTCAGCTGATTTTTGAAAGGGCTGCTCGATCCTAGTGTAATTTTTATCTTTGTCGAGCCAGCGTCTCGCTCACCTCGCACCAGCAGCCTATGACACATGGGCAGCAGCAATCAAAGTTAAGCTCAAAGAGATTGGTGGCGAGTAGCGTAGGGGCTCAACCATTAGGAAATTCGCTTCCAATCCGCCTCTTCGAGACAGGTTGGATCCGCGGCCACCCAATGACCCGCTTCAATTTCCCTGAGCGATAGATCCATACCTATCGTCTCATTATATAGTGGATGATTCATTCGATGACCAAACGCACTTCCTTCTGGTGGATCAATCGGCGATGGAACATCTCCCTCTAGCAGAATTTTCTTACGCTTCACCTTTGGATCCGCGACTGGCACGGCGGACAATAATGCCTTCGTATACGCGTGTTTTGGATTGCGGTAGATGGCTTCAGAATCAGCAAGCTCAACAATTTTCCCAAGATACATTACTGCCACTCGGTCGCTAACGTGCTTCACTACTGAGAGATCATGTGCGATGAAGAGATACGAGAGATCGAATTCTTTCTGAAGATCCACTAGCAAATTGAGAATTTGCGATTGTACCGAAACATCGAGCGCAGAAACAGGCTCATCACAAACCAGCCATTTCGGCTTAAGCGCTAAGGCTCTTGCGATACCGATCCGCTGTCTTTGTCCGCCAGAAAACTCAAATGGATAACGCTCCGCTGAACTTGCTGAAAGGCCTACCGTATCTAATAATTCATTCACCCATTTTTTACGCTCTTCACGCGTGCCCATTTGATGAATCTGAAAAGGCTCTTCAATAATCGAACGGACATTCATCCGCGCATCAAGCGACTCCGCAGGGTCTTGGAAAATCATTTGGAAATCCCTACGTAACGGACGGATCTGGCGTTGGCTGAGATCCGTAATATCCCTATCCTCAAAAATAATACGGCCGGATGTTGGATTCAACAAACGCACCATCGCTTTTCCAAGCGTTGACTTGCCGCAACCGGACTCACCAACCAGTCCCAAAGTTTCTCCCATAGCTAGGTCCAGAGAAACTCCATCAACTGCTTTTACGACTGCAGTCTGACGCAAAAATAGACCACTCTTTACGGGAAAATGCACCCGTAATTCTTCGGTTTTTAACATGACGGAATCACTCACAGTTCTGAACAGTTTCTACAAATTTCTAACCAATGCCCGGGTGTAACTTCTTTAAACGGCGGGCGCTCACGACTGATTGGCGCGTTAATTCCTAACCGCTGACAAAAACGACAACCATGTGTATGCTCACCTAAGCCTGCTACTGTCCCAGGAATGGTGTACAAAAGCGATTTCGGCGGTGTATCAAGCGTTGGGATAGAGCGCAATAATGACCTGGTGTAGGCGTGCTGCGGGTTTTCAAAAAGCTCCTCGACTGGTGCGCTTTCTACCACACGCCCCCCATACATAACAACCACCTCATCGCAGGTCTCCGCTATCACTCCGAGATCATGTGTGATAAGTAAAACCGACATTCCCATCTCGCTCTGCAAACTGCCTAGTAAATCAAGAATCTGCGCTTGAACGGTCACATCCAGCGCCGTCGTGGGTTCATCAGCAATCAACAGGTCAGGCCTACATGCCAGAGCAAGCGCGATCACGACTCTCTGTCGCATACCACCAGAAAGGTGATGAGGATAATCCAACATTCGCTTTTCAGGCGCAGGAATCCGAAGCAGAGCAAGCATCTCAGTCGCAGCGTCCCATGCATCCTTCTTGCTCATATTTTCATGAATCCGAAAAACCTCTGCCACTTGCTTACCAATACGATGAACCGGATTCAGTGCCGACATAGGCTCTTGGAAAATCACGCCAATCTCACCCCCGCGGACTTCACGCATTCGCTTCTCACTGCAATGCATCAAATCTTCACCTTTGAATAAAATATCTCCACCTAGAAATTTCCCAGATGGATGAGGCAATAAACGGACAATCGACATCGCTGTTACGCTTTTACCACAACCGGATTCACCGACTAAACCAACTGTCTTTCCATAAGGAACATTGAAAGAAACCTGATCCACAGCCCTCAACAATCCACGATCGGTTTCAAACGAAGTGATGAGTCGATCTACTTCTAACAGGTTTTCTGAACTCATTCGGGAACCTCCCCTACCGATGCTGGCTCTTGATTTAATAACTTTGGCGAGATCTTATAATCATCATAAATACGATTCACTTCAGGAAATTTCTTTCCTTTCCGTTTCGCCTCAATCGTCTCTCTCTTCATGTCTTCATCAATCCAATGCACATGAGCTTCGAATGGATCATAAACGACCGGCACACAAAACTTAGTCTGGTCCGAGTCCGGCCACCTCAACCAACGCCACGACCCGATCCGGACGAAATCCACATTATATGACGGAACGAAGATAGCTTCATCATGAATAATATGTTGAAGTTTAAAAGAGGCATCCCGCAATTCTTCCTCAGTGCGAGCGTTTCGTGATTTTTCACAAAGTAGATCCGTATCTTCTCGTGCCCATGTGAAAATATTGTTCGTTTGAGTCTTTAGATTTCCTCGCGCATCGCGTGCATTGCTTGAATGAAGAAACTGATAAAAATCTGGAGTCGGCGGAGTGATTACCCATGCAGAAAAAGTTATCTCGTGCTGCTTCTGCATCGTTTTTTTATAATCCACAATAGCCTCATTTGCATCGAGACGCAGGTCGAAACCGCAGGCCTTTGCTTCCTCTCGTAATATCGAAAACATCCGCTCTAGCGTAGGGTTTGCCTGATAGCTGAGAGCAATAGAAAGCCTGGTTCCATCCTCGCGCTGCAAAATTCCATTCCGATCTGTTTGAGTGAATCCAGCTCTAGCGAACGCCGCTCGTGCCGCAGAGAT
>CAWUUP010000138.1:0-4236 GCA_963925255.1 uncultured Luteolibacter sp. | reverse complement strand
CCAGAAGTCATCGCCAATGCTTACGCAGAGGTCGAAAAAGTTTCGATGCAATACCGCAACGGTGTCATCACCAATGGCGAGCGCTATCAGAAAGTCGTCGACATCTGGACACAAGCTACCGACACCATCGCCAACGCCCTCTATCGCAAGATCGAGTATAACGAAGGCAAGAAAAAGGCATCACCTCTTTTCATGATGGTCGATTCCGGTGCGCGGGGTAACAAATCCCAGATCAAACAGCTCGGTGGTATGCGCGGTCTGATGGCCAAGCCTTCCGGTGAAATTATCGAACGCCCAATTATCTCGAACTTCCGTGAAGGTCTTTCGGTGCTTGAGTATTTCATCT
The DNA here is from genome assembly GCA_963925255.1 of uncultured Luteolibacter sp. Lineage (GTDB taxonomy): Bacteria > Verrucomicrobiota > Verrucomicrobiia > Verrucomicrobiales > Akkermansiaceae > Luteolibacter. The sequence continues at coordinate 3,890 of CAWUUP010000138.1, read as the reverse complement.
CCACTCACGGAGCTCGTAAAGGTCTCTCCGATACCGCGTTGAAAACTGCGGACTCCGGATACATGACTCGTAAGCTCGTTGACGTTGCTCAAGACGTGATCGTTTTCCAACAGGATTGCCACACTGCTAACGGCATCAGCGTTGAGGCAATCTACGACGGTGACGAAGAAGTCGCTTCACTTTCCACTCGTATCTATGGTCGCGTTTCTTGCGAACAAATCAAAGATCCGATCACGGGAGACAACATCGTCAAAGTCGACGATGTTATCACTGAATCCCAAGCCAACGCGCTTGAGAAAATCGGTCACGAGAAACTCAAAATCCGTTCGGTCCTCACTTGTGAAGCCGACCGTGGTTGCTGCGCAAACTGCTATGGCCTCAACCTCGCGACTGGCCATCCAGTCAAGATCGGTGAAGCTGTCGGCATCATCGCTGCACAGTCGATCGGTGAACCAGGAACACAGCTCACGATGCGTACTTTCCACGTGGGTGGTGTCGCTGCTGCAACCTTCAAACAACCAATCATCAAAACCAAGAATGCTGGACGCCTCGTCTATAAAGACCTCCGCGTCGTTCAAGATTCGGATGGCAACTGGGTTGCGCTCAATAAAAACGGTTCGGTTTCGATCCGTGATAAAGGCGGCCTAGAACTTGAGAGCCACAGCATCATCATCGGTTCGATCATTTCCGTCAAAGACGGTGAAGAAGCGAAAAAAGGTGATACGATTGTCACATGGGATCCATACAACGTGCCGATTCTCACCGAGAAACCTGGTAAAGTTGAATTCCGCGACATGATTCTCGGCATCACAGTTGCCGCTGAAGTTGATAAAGAAACCGGCAAAAAAGGAACCATGGTTACCGAGCACAAAGAGGATCTCCATCCTCAGGTTTGCATCACCAATCCGAAAACCGGCGAAGTGATCATCAGCTACTCCATTCCTGTTGGCGCTCACCTTTCTGTTAAAGAAGGCGAAGTGGTTACTGGGGGAACTCAGCTTGCGAAAACTCCACGTAAAGTGGCTCGCACCAAAGACATCACTGGTGGTCTCCCACGCGTTGCTGAGCTTTTCGAAGCTCGCAAACCGAAGGAGTCATGCGTTATCGCGAAAATCGAAGGCGACGTTTCCTTCGGTGGAAATGTCCGCGGTAAGAAAAAGGTCATCGTTACCGATCCAACGACCGGCGAACAAGTCGACCACCTCGTACCGATGGGCAAACACATCATCGTAACTGAAGGCGATAAAGTGAAACGCGGCGATCAAATCACCGAAGGCCCAGTTTCTCCGGAAGATCTTCTCGAAGCTTGCGGTGCTACCGAACTCCAAGAACACCTTGTGAACGAAGTCCAATCGGTTTACCGCGTCCAAGGCGTGGAAATCAATGACAAGCACATCGAGGTTATCGTTCGTCAGATGCTCCGTAAGGTGAAAATCACCGATCCGGGCGATGCTGATCAATTCCTCTGGGGTGATCAAGTCGAGCGCACGACCTTCAAAAAAGTCAACGCCGAGATCGTTGCTAACGGTGGTAAACCTGCCGAAGGCGAGCCAGTTCTGCTTGGTATCACCAAAGCCTCTCTGGAAACCGATTCGTTCATCTCCGCTGCTTCCTTCCAAGACACCACCCGTGTTCTTACCGAAGCTGCAACACTTGGCCGTATCGATTACCTCACCGGTTTCAAAGAAAACGTCATCATGGGTCACCTCATCCCAGCGGGCACAGGCTTCCATCACCATCGTGATTCGGAGTTCGAGTTCACTGTCGAAGAGCCTGAGCCAATCGTTGAAGCACCAGAAATCTTCGAAGACGAAGAAGACGTGGTCTCCGCGTAATTCTAACAACACTCAAACCAACCCCGGTTCATCGTAAGGTGACCGGGGTTTTTTATTATTGTAGAGCCGATGTACACGTCGGCTTTTTCATGATAAGTCGTATAAGTCGTATAGGACCTATTCTTACTTCAACCCACGAATGAAATCCGTAAAAAATTTCTCACCTTCTAACAACTTATCAATCTCAATAAACTCATCTTTCGTATGAGCTTGAGCAATCGATCCAGGTCCGATGCAAATCGATGGAATACCTGCAGCCGATAGGTGAGCGGCATCAGAAAACCAGGGGGCTCCAGTAAGCTGGGTCTTCGAATCAGTGGAGAGGAGTTTCTGGACGTAAGAATTTTCCGCATCCGTTTCCATGGGAGGATTCTCATGAGCGTAGATTATATCTAAAGGAAGTTTTAGTTCAGCAATCGTTTCGCGAAGAAGCTGAAGAGCGCCACCCGCGGAGTAGAGTGATGGTGTCTGGCGAATATCGATTTGAGCGGTAGCTAGGTTTGGAACAATGTTTGCTGCCAAGCCTCCGGAAATGACTCCGATGTTCATGGTCGAGTGTCCGAGGATTTCATGATCGTAAGTGGCAAGTCTTGAGGCAAGGGTTTCCTGTAGATCAAGTAGAGCACGTGAGAGTTTAAGAATCGCGTTGTCACCCTTTTCTGGTTGGGAGGAATGCACGGAAATACCGCTCGCAGTCAGAGTTACCCATACGGAGCCTTTGGTGATGTTGACGACTTGCATCGAAGTTGGTTCTCCAACAATCGCGAATTCATATTCTGCTGAATGATTTTTTGCGAAATGCTTGGAGCCATGTTGTGATGCTTCTTCTCCCATGAATGCCACGAAATCAACGGCTACCGGAAGGTCTTTGAGGATTTCTTTGTTGTTTTTTAAACCCATCAACATCGCTGCCATAGGGCCTTTGGTGTCTGAAGCACCACGGCCCCAGATTTTGCCATCACGGATTTCGCCCGAGAATGGAGGGATGGTCATGTTGTCGATTCCTACCGTATCAAGGTGTGGTCCAAGCAAGATACGAGGGCGACCATCAAGCGGCGCAAATCGTGCTATCAGGTTGGGTCGGCCGGGCTCAATTTCCTCAAGAGTGACCTCTGCTCCGATGTCTTTGAGCCATTCGGCTAAGAAATCGGCCATTCTTTGCTCGCCGATCCATTCATCTTGGCCCGGCGACGCGTGGTCGGGATTGATGGACGGTATCTGAACAAGTTTCTGGAGCAACATGGAGGAAGGGTAAGGTTCAAAATTTAAAATTCAAATCTCAAGTTATTGAGGATATATGAGATTGGAAGGGCTCCATCACCGAGGGCGCCGTATGGAATGAGGAAGATATGATGGTTAAATGAAAAAACGGCTATGCATCGCTTCGCGCGGCACACCATTTTCTTTTGCTAATCCCTAAACGCCCTAATCTAAAATCTGATTCAAAGTCTTACTCGGACGCAGCGCAGCAAACGCTTTCTCATCATCAGGCATGTAGTAGCCACCGATGTTCATGGGTTTGCCTTGGACCGCGTTGAGCTCGGCGACGATGGCAGCTTCGTTCGCGATGAGTTTTTCTGCGATGGGTTGGAAGGTGGCTTTGAGTGCAGCATCGCTGTTTTGGGCGGCGAGTTCTTTCGCCCAGTAGAGTGCGAGGTAGAAATGGGAACCGCGGTTATCAATCGTGCCAAGCTTACGACCGGGGGATCTATCGTTTTCGAGAAACTGGCCGTTGGCGGCATCGAGGGTTTCGGCGAGGACTTTGGCTTTGGCGTTGTTTTGCGTGAGCGCGAGGTGCTCGAAGGATGCGGCGAGCGCGAAGAACTCACCAAGTGAATCCCAGCGAAGATAGTTTTCTTGAAGGAATTGCTCGACGTGCTTTGGTGCGGATCCACCGGCTCCGGTTTCGAATAAGCCACCACCATTCATGAGTGGAACGATGGAGAGCATTTTTGCCGAGGTGCCGACTTCAAGGATGGGGAAGAGGTCGGTGAGGTAATCGCGTAGGACGTTTCCTGTGACGGAAATCGTGTCTAAGCCTTGAACGATGCGTTG
>CAWUUP010000137.1:0-2787 GCA_963925255.1 uncultured Luteolibacter sp. | reverse complement strand
TTTTAATCCCCAGATTTTTGGGTATTTGGAGAAATTTGCCTTCATATCGACATGGACGAGTTCCTGGAGGTCTTTGTCTAAAGCATCACGAAAGGCACGGATCACCACATCGGTGCAAACACCACGTTCGCGGGGGACATCGCCTTTTGGGTAATCAAGGCCAACGTAAGCAGGATCATACCGCACCGTGACACCGATTTGCTTGCGAGCCGCCGCGATGAGTTTTTCCGCAGGATCTGCGTGGGCGAATGAAAGGATCGCGAGAAAAAATAGGCAGATGCGCAACATAGTCCTCCATTGAACACTTAGGATTTTTGAATGCAAGTCAGGAAGTGTAGATTAGCTCATCACATAACGGTCATTTTATCAAAATGACCCTACCAATCCCCATCTTATGGTAGGGTCGTTTTGATAAAACGACCGCCACCTGTGCGAGCAACAATCGTCAATCCCCGCAAAAAAATCAACCCAGCTCGATCGGATACAGCAGGGGAATTTTCACTTCGAATTCTGGCAGGAATTTCTGGGTGTCATGTTCGCGGCGGCGGGCAACTAATTCTTTAGCTCCAGGCACGAATTCGAGGAGGCAGGATTGGCTGCTGCCGGTTTTGTAAGCGTGGCTCATGGAAGCGACGTTGATGTAAGTTGTATTTTCAACTCTTGCGATGTGCTTCTCGCTGTAAGGGGAATGGTGTTCGTGTCCGCTCATCCAGAGTGCAATTTCAGATTTTGCGATGATCGCTGAAATGCGGTCCGCAGGATGTAGATGGCGATCGCCTTGGTTAGTTTTAATTGTGGTGTCTTTGACTCCCTGGTGTGAGCAGACGATGATATTTTTGCCTTTGTGTTTCGCAAGTTCGCTCTCTAACCAATCGCAAGTCTTTGGCGTGAGGTCGCCTTGAACTCCTGGTAACTCATCGGACAGAAAGATCCAAACAAGGTTTCCATCAACGATTGAATACGGATCCGTGCTACGGATTAACTGTATGAAGGTATCGGCTTTACCACCGTGATACTCGTGGTTACCTGCTATTTCATACCACGTTTTGATTCCGCTGGCATCACGTGTGGTGATATAATTTTTGAGTTGTGGTTCGTTGCCTCCATGAGCGATGTCGCCGAGTGTCATGGCGTAGGCAATATCGGCATGATCTTTCTGCATGTCCTTGCATGCTGCTCCAAACCACTCTGCACCATCTTTGCCACCTTCGGTCAAACCAGAATGCAGATCGGAGAGGACCCAGACTTTGCGGAGTTTAGAATCGGTTGCGGCGGATGCGTGTTGGGTTCCTATTGCGCCTAGTGCAGCGGCACCGGCGGTCATCTTGATAAAGTCGCGTCTGTTTTTCATGGGTTACTAGATGGTAGTGTGAAAGGAAATAGGTTCAGTGAATATTGATACAAGCGCACCCTTGAGGATTTAGCAAAAATAAACCCAAAGTTTGAGTTTCTTAGTATTCCTGTTGCCTCATAAATAGAGGACACTGAAAGTTTTCTGAGAGTCTAGACCGTTGCCTCATCATTAAGACACTGTAGCGGCTTTGTTTTTTGTTCTGTTTTGCTTTGCCCTGATGGGCGTTTCGGAGCGTAGCGCAGAGACGCCCATCAGGGCAAGAGTCTCCTCCCGTTCCGCTTCGTAAAGACTTTCCCGCTTCCTCCAGAAGTCATCCTCTAGCTTTCTTATATCTGATCTCATGACAAAAGGATTGAGTTTCAATTGCTTCTCTTTTAGTGCCTTTATATCGCTCATTTGAAGTCCCCCTCCATCCAGCAATCGTTGCGCTGGGGTGCGACCTTTCTTCTCATGGCGACGGATCTGGCGGCTTCCTTCGCGGTGCTTGCTTGCCTGTTTCATCGTCACGCAAAATACATTTCGCCACGTGCTCCAGAGCTTCAAAAGCTCGTTGAGATCTTCCAGTAATTCGCGGTGCTCTAGCCGTTCGTAACCCAAAAATTGCCGGACGTGCGTGTGGTTCTTTTGTTCTACGTATGCCTGGTCATTTTTAAAATACGGTCTCGATCTCGTCTGTTTGATCCCGTGCTTTTTTAGCCATTGGTAGAGGTGATGATTGATGAATTCTCCTCCGTTATCGCTGTCCACTCCAAGCAAGTCAAATGGCTGACTTTCCCAGATCGATTCCAAGGCCTCGAAGCTAGCTTGTTGCCCTCTGTTCCATACGGCACGGAGTTCTGTCCAACCGCTCGATATTTCTACACTCGTCATTGTCCATATGAAATCTCCTCCCATATCTCCCCCGCAGTGCGCAACGGTATCAACCTCCGTCCAGCCGGTTTGATCAGTTGCCCAGCTCTCCGCTCGCACCTCGATAAGGGCTTTGATTGCACTCGCTGGCTTAGGTGGTCTAATCTTTTTTCCTGCCTTCATTTTAAAGGCTGCTAGAAGTCGATCAATACTCGCAGCGCTAATCTCATCGAGCTGACTGCGGATTTCCTCCGCACACACCAAATGGCCGGACCAGAGAGGCAACATATCTTTCATCCGCTTACCGCAGGGCTGCTCCATGGCTAGCCAACAGGTTTTGAGTGCTTTTGAAATTTCTGCACCGTATTTGCGCGGCGCCCCGCGTTTTCCTCTCCTACCTTTTCTTTTTCTCCGACTACCCAGAAGGACTTTATTCGCGTGCTTACGCTCCCATCCGGTCACTTCTGAAAACTCACTCAGGAGGGTGCTGCGAGCTTTTTTCCCGGTCATTCGCGCATACCTACTGCGCATCTTTTTTGTGTATTCTTCTATGCTTTTTTCACTCATCGCCATGGCTGGCGCTA
>CAWUUP010000136.1:0-7455 GCA_963925255.1 uncultured Luteolibacter sp. | reverse complement strand
TTTTTCACGGGTGGTGATCAGGGTGTTGACGCGGAGAAATACCGAAGGCTTCTGATTGAGGGCGGTAAGCTGAGGTTCCCAGAGATCGCCGAGTTCGGTGTGACCGAGTTGGTCGAGCCAATCGGGAATGGATTGGCGGATGGCACGAGGTTGATCGGCGATTAGGGGTTGTTGGGCGAGAATTTCGCCGGCGGGTCGGCCGTTGTATTGGTGCCAATCAGGAAGTTCGTAACCCATAAGGAGCCATTGGGCGGTGAGGAGGGAATTGGTTTCCTCGGAATCCACGAGGAAAGCGAGGGATCTACGCCAGCGTGTAGTTTCGAATAAGGATTCGGCGACAAAGGAACGATCGCGTTTGCCCCATTTTGGGTTTTGCTCAAAAGCAGCGGCGAGTTCGTGGTCGAGTACACGGTGATTGACCAAAACCGATTTGGCGATTTGGAGAGTGGAGGAGCAGAGGTGGCGGTGCAGTTTCATGAAAATTCAAATTTTAAACTTCAAACCCCAAAGGAAGAAGTTGTTTTTGGAGAGTTGAGAGAGGGAAGAGAACTTAAGGAAGAGATATTTTTGAGATTTTAAGTTTAAGCTTTAGAGTTTTCTGCTGAGGATGCGCGTGTGCCTAAGGTTCATTTAAAATATCAGACGTTTCATCCTTCGATCTGGCCGAAGATGGTTGGGGAGGTTTCTCGGGATGCAAAGCCCGGAGATTTAGTGGAGGTTTTTGGGAAATTGGGGACGAGGTTCGGTTGGGGACTTTGGAATCCCAAGGCACGGATGCCGCTGCGGATTATCAGTCATTCGATGGAGGATTTAGATGAAAGTTTTTTTGAAAACGCGATTGTTCGGGCTGGAAAATTACGTCGGGAGGTTTTGAAGCTGGATAAGGAGACAGAATGCTATCGCTGCGTGCATGGCGATGCTGATTTTTTACCGGGAATCGTGGCAGATAAATTTGGCGATGTGCTTTCGGTGGAAATCACTGCTTTTGCGGCATGGATGCGTTTGGAGCGCTGGCTACCTCTGATGCATGAGGCATTTGGAACCAAGCGTGTGGTGGTGCAGGTGGACAGTGATCTAGCGAAGATCGAAGGCATCCCGCGTTCCGGTGGTGTGCAGAGCGATGAGGTGCGGTCGGTTAAAATTACCGAGAACGGCGTGCGGTATGAGATCGATTTTTCACAGGGCCACAAAACCGGATTTTTCTGTGATCAGCGCGACAACCGAAAAAAGTTCGGTGGTCTATGTGAGGGAAAGACGGTGTTGGATCTTTGCTGTTACTCAGGTGGTTTTTCCGTCTCCGCTGCCTTGGGTGGCGCAAGTGATGTGACTGCTGTGGATCTCGATGAAGCAGCGGTCGCCATGGCGAAACGCAATGCGAATTTGAACAGCGCCAAGCTGAAACTGACCCATGCAGATGCGTTCACTTGGGTAAGGACTATGATCGAAAATGGCCGCAAATGGGATGTGGTAATGGTCGATCCTCCTAAATTCATGTTCGGAAAAGAGGACGAGATTGGCTATGCGAAGTATCATGATTTGAACAAGCTTGCCTCACAGCTAGTTGATAAAGACGGGGTGATGGTGACGTGTTCGTGCTCGGGTCAACTCGGGGTTGAGGCATTTGAAAACATTGTGACCGGAGTGATTCATCGTCAGGACAAGCGCCTGCAAGTCTTCGACCGGACCGGAGCGGGTGGAGATCACCCGACGCTTTCGAACTATCCAGAGTCGCGCTATTTGAAAGCGATCTGGGGGAGGGTGGTTTAGGTTCTTGGTTCTTGGTTTGACTCCGCTTCGCTACGTCCAAGCAATGAGGACTTCGTCTTGAATTGAAGGCTCGCTAGTGCTCGCTTGGCTTTGTGGTTCATAGTTGGGAAAAATGCAGAGCGAAGCCCAACCAAGAACTAGGAACTCCCAAACTGATTGTTTGCTTGCTGTATGGGTTTTTAAGTCGTTAGCGTGGCGGTCGAGTTTTTTCACGATGGATTTTCCAATTACAAAAATCAAAGGTGGAGTGGGTGCCGCTAAAGAGTTTCTAACAAGTGCAGTTAGCTGTGGAATAAAAAATCCGGAGAGCGATCGTTTGGATCTTGCGTTGATTTACTCCGAGAGGCCATGTCGTTCCGCAGGAACGTTTACGACTAACAAAGTGAAAGCAGCTCCAGTGAAGGTGTCGCAGAGTCATTTAAAAAAAGGATCGTTGCGCGCAGTTGTGGCAAATTCCGGAAACGCGAATGCGTGCACAGGTTTGCAGGGACTACACGATGCGACGACGATGTGCGAGGGAGTTGCTAGGGGGCTTCGTTTGAAAAAGACGCAGGTCGGGGTTTGCTCGACGGGAGTGATTGGCTTGCCGATGCCGATGGTTCGATTGGAACCGAAGATTGAGGACTTGGTAACAAGGCTTGCCGTGAAGCAGGGCAATCACGTGGCGCGAGCAATCATCACAAGCGACACTCATGAGAAAGAAGTCGCGATCTCATTTGATATGGGTGATTATCGGGTAAGGATTGGCGGATGTGTCAAAGGCGCGGGAATGATTTCCCCAAGCATGGCGACCATGCTGTGTTTTATCACCACAGACGCAAATTTATCCCAAGATTGCTTGCAGAAAGCAGTGCAGGAATCGGTAGAGGAAAGTTTCAACCGAATCACGATCGATGGCGACATGAGCACGAATGATACCGTCATTGTTCTTGCAAACGGTGCATCCGGTATGCCTGTGGCGAGAAGAGGAGGCATCGCCTGCTGTCAGTTTCGTCAGGCGCTCGGTTGGGTGATGCTGGAGTTAGCGAAAGCCGTGGTGCGTGATGGCGAGCGTGTAACGAAATTTGTCACAGTGAACGTTAAAGGCGCACGCACCCACCTCGATGCGAAAAAAGTCGCGGAAGCGGTTTGTAAAAGTGCCTTGGTAAAATCGTCATGGAACGGTGGCGATCCTAACTGGGGTCGGATCATTCATGCAGTCGGTTACTCAAGAGCACGAATCCGTGAGGAACTGATTGATATTTACATCGGTGGAAAAGCAGCCTGCCTCGGAGGGCTCCAAGCAGAAACTCCTATGGATCTGCTTCGCGAGGCGGTTTCTCATCCAGAGTTTGAAATCGATATCGATCTCAACCAAGGTAGCGCAACCTACACGATGTATTCCAGCGATCTCTCGCCGGAGTATGTCGATTTCAACCGCTCAGAATATGCGTATTGGAAACAAGCGCGGAAGGATGGGCTGGTTTGAAATTTTAAACAACAAGGAGGAGCCGCAGAATGCGGCCCCTCCTTGTTGCCTACGATAACTTCGTCCTCCCACCATTCGCCTTTCGGAGTGGTTCAAAAATCGAGTCCATACCGCATTCTTTGATTTCGCAGACTTGGGCCATGAGCTCACCGAGTCGGCCTTTTGGGAAGGAACGTTGTTTGAACCAGAGTAGGTATTCCTCGGGTAGATCGAAGATGGGCACGCCGTGCGGTGGGTATTTTTCTTTCCCAAACATCCCAAAAGGCATGGAGGTGCCGTGGATTTCCAGCAAGAGATTGCGGAAATCTTCACGGTCGATTTCGGTGATATTCATAAATTTGAATAGAACCACAATGGAAGCGAAGCCGACATGGGCGACTTCAAAAAATTAAATTTCTTCGTCAAATGGACACGAATGAACACAGATAAGAAATGTGGTATCAATGCCTGATTCATTGCCTTTTAAGTGTTTTTTATTTTTGCCCGAATTTCAGCATCTGCGTCCTTCCGCGGTTCAATTTTTTTATGGATGACCAATAAGTCGAACTGAAGCTTGCGAGCTGGGAGGACTTGGGTAGGTTTGGTGCGTGAAGATTAAGTTTTTACATACTCGTATCCGAGTTAAAAGCCTCGAGGAATCGATTTCATTCTACGAGAAACTGGGCTATAGGCTCTCTCAGCAGAAAGATTCGCCTCAAGGCAATCGTTTGGCATTTATGGAGCTTGAGGGAAATAATGTTTTTTTAGAACTGACGTGGTCGGCGGATTACGAGCATCGCTGCCCTGAGGATTTGATGCATACCGCGCTGGGAGTTCAGGACATTATCGCATACTGCGATGGGGTCGAAAAGAGCGGGATCGAAATTTGGCCCACGGGGTGGCGTGAAAAATTTACCAAGGGCGAACGCAAAATGGCCTTCGTGACGGATCCGGATGGGTATGAGGTTGAGATACTAGAAAAATAAGATGAAGGGCACTTTTCCGAGTATGGCTATCCTTTGGGTGGTCGGGCTGTGCGGTCTTTTGCAGATCCAGGGCGATGCCTTTTCGCTGAATGAAAAAAAGGCCCCAGAAACCCAAGAAGAATTGATGCTGATTCAGGAGACCTTGTTGGACTCTCTGCCAAAAGCGCGTGAAGCGACGGTTTCTATCGATATCGGGAATGGTTCCGGTAGCGGCGTGATTGTTTCCAAAGAAGGTTTAGTTATGACGGCTGCACACGTTGCCGAAGGCGTGGGCAAAAAAGTGACAATCATTATGCCGGATGGCACGAAGCTTAAAGCGAAGACTCTGGGATTAATGTCAGAAACCGATGCTGCCCTGATTCAAATTAGCGAACCAGGTGAGTATCCGTTTGTGGAGTTAAACCGCACGGGCAACATTAAATTAGGCGATTGGGTTTTTTCTCTCGGACATTCAGGTGGTTTTAATAAAGACCGCGGAGTAGTGGCGCGTCTCGCACGTCTGGTTGGGATTAAAAACACCACCTATCAAACAGACGGAACTCTGATCGGTGGAGATTCGGGGGGGCCGCTTTTCGATATGGAAGGTCGTCTGATAGGGATTCACTCACGGGTGGGTCCGCAGCTTCCGGTCAACATGCATGTGCCGGTGCAGGTATTTATCGATAACTGGGAGCCGTTGATGAAATCGGAATTCATGGGCGATGGCCCGTTTGCTCAAAGACCCGTCAAAGGCAACGGAATACTCGGAGTTGCAACGCTGCCGGTTGAGGGTGGATTGGAAATTACCAAAGTTGGTAAAAAAACAGCGGCAGAAAACGCAGGGCTCAAAGTCGGCGATCTGATTCGTAAAATGGACAGCAAGGAAGTGAAGACACGCGAAGAACTTCAAGCAGTGATCAAGGACAAGTCATTTGGAGAAGTGCTGGAATTAGAAATTACAAGGGATGGAAAAGAACAGAAAATCACCGTGGAGCTTACGGAACGTTAAGTGGTTCTTTCTTTTCGGAGGCCTAGCTGGTTCGGAAGTGCTCATGGCTCAGCAATCGCTTGATACGCTTTACCGCGTTACGGGAGCAGCCATCACGGACCTATTCGAGCCGCAGCGACAAGCGATTCAGAAATGCAGCGCTGTCGTTTATCATAAGCGCAAGGAGATCGCTTACGGTGTCGTTGTTTCCAAAGATGGCTACATTTTAACCAAGGCCAGCGAGATTGAATTGGTTGAAGGATTGGATATTTCGGACCTAGCAAATTTGAAATCATCGATGCGAGGCGTGCCAAAAGCAGACTCTATAGAATTGTCCGTGAGGGTGGATAAAGAATCGTTCGACGATGTAAAAGTGATTTCAGTGGATCCACTTTGGGATGTCGCTTTACTCAAAGTCGAAGCCCAGGATTTAATCCCAGCGGAGTATGCCCCCGATAGCAATTTGAAGCAGGGGACTTGGCTTGTCGTCAACGGCGCGACGAGCCGCACGAAAAGGCGGGTGCTCGCAGGAATCATCAGCGCCAAGCCGCATGAAATCCCAACCGCTGGCGGAGCTGGGCTAGGGCTGAGCTTAGAAAGCGCCAAAGATAAACTCGAAGTCAAACAAGTATCCGAAGACGGCGGAGCAAAGGTTGCGGGTGTGCTGGTTGGTGATCTAATCGTGGCTATCGATGATAAAAAAGTCGTTAAATTCGAGGAGATCGCTAATATTTTGAAGGATAAGAAAGTTGGAGATGAAGTAAAATTGACGGTGAAGCGCGCTGAAAAAAATCTGGATCTAAAGATCAAGTTAGCGCCACTTGGGGAGATGGACTATCAGCCAGATCGCAATGACGAGATGAGCGGTGATTTCTCAAAACGGAGGAGTGGATTTCCACGCATCATCCAGCATGATATTTTAGCAAACAGTGAAACCATGGGCGGTCCGGTTTTGGATATGAAAGGGCGCGTTGTGGGAATGAACATCGCACGAGCCAACCGCGCAGAGACCTTTGCTATTCCGGTGGAGGAATTACAGAAGCTAACCAAGCAGCTGATTGAGCGAGCTGGCATGTAATTAGTCAGGGCTCTACTTGATATGAATGGGACAAGTTACTTCTGAATTATCACAACGCCATCGCAAACACCACCGGATCCTTTGGCGGAGAGATCGGCCTGATTAAACTTGGAGCTGGTAATTATATCTTGAATGAAGCCAACACCTAATCCGGCGCGACCACGGTATCAATCGGCACTCTTGTCGTGAACGGCCGTATCGCCAGCGGTATTCTAACAACCGTCGAGTCCGGCAGCACGATCGGAAGCTCTGGAATAGTTAGAGCGACAATGTGTCAACGGGCGGCTTCATCAACCTTGGCAATATTCCAGGTTTCCTTAATCTAGGAGATTAAACCCAAGTGGGGACTTCTCGCTGATGTTGCGACAGTCACAAACTACGGTGGCTAGGATGGGACCATCAGTAGCTTGCCAGATTCCACTGCAAGCGCTCCTGCTAGCTTTACGGGCGGTAATGACATCGCGCTTCTGGCAGTGACTCCTATCCCTGAACTCCGCGCTGCACTACTGGGTCGCGTGGGAGATCTCCTGATTCTTCGCCTGTCGGCGTTAGGTGTTAGCGGTCCTTATATAGTCAAAAATGTCTATGTAATATCTTGGTCTTGCATATTGTCTGCTATTTCATGAATCTCACGTTGATTGATGCCCGAAGCTGAGTCAGAAGAGACCTTGTTGTTGGTGGATCCCGAGCTGGAATTTCTGGATTGGGCTACCAAGCATTTGGCTGCAAAGGGGTTGCGGATTTTACGCTGCGACGATGCAGGTAAGGCGATCCAGGTGATCGAGAAAACTCAGGTCAGCGTCGTAGTATCTGCGATCTCGCTTCAGCCATTTGATGGCTTGGAGTTGCTGGGACGGATTCGAATTCAGAGTCCTGAAACTTTGGTGATCTTGACGGCTGGATTCCCGACGACGGGTCAGATCATTGAAGCGACGCAAAAAGGTGCGCATGATGTGTTGAGGAGAGAATCGCTGTCGTTCGAGTTGCGACCTGTTGTGGAATCCGCCTTGCAGACGGTTGAGGATAGACGCGGTGCGATCGGGCCGACGGCTGAGATTCCGAGTCAGGATGGTCGGTTGAAAATTATCGGGGTTTCACGGGCGTTGCAGGATGTTTTTAAATTGGTGGGGAGGGTAGCGAGATCGGATGCACCGGTTTTAATTTCTGGGGAGAGTGGGACAGGTAAGGAATTAGTTGCTAAAGCGGTGCA
>CAWUUP010000135.1:0-8606 GCA_963925255.1 uncultured Luteolibacter sp. | reverse complement strand
TTTTGTCGCAGATGTATTTCAGTGCGACTGCTAATGGAACGTTGCGAAGACGAAGTTCATCAATGCGCAGACTACCGAGATCTCCACCACTACCCATCAAACCACCATCGGCTTCGGGCTCTCCACCACCAATCGAGCTGCTAGTTGGACGACGAATTACCAAGTTCACACCTTTTTTCGCAGGATCGAGTTCAGTGGGGTCGAGTTCATTTGCACGTTGACGAAGGTAATCGATCGCTTCCTCAACCGTTCTGTCCTCGAAGTCAATCCTTGGAATGATGATCGAGCGTAACTTGTCCGTGATGGCAGCGACGCCATCGGTAGGACGATCACCACCCCTATCGTCATTAACCATAGTAGGAATATCTGCCGGCACCGATAATTCCCAAGCCTCATCGACCTTCATCAACAGCTCAGCACGTGTGTGACCATAGGCTGCGCGATAGTAATCGCTTTTCGTATTGGCAATTTTTTCCATACCCCTGCGAGCTGCCTCGTTGAACGGGTCGATACGAATGATGTCCTCATACTCTTTTTTGGCTTCATTAAACTGACCAAGATCATAGTAACCTTGAGCCGTGTAGAGTTTACGACGAACTTGATCAACATTTTTTACGTGATCGTTAGTGAGAGCTGGATTACTGCGGATCGGATCGTCTAAATAACCTAATTCAATTTTGGCGATAGCGTTGTCAGGATCCACATCTGGCGAGAGCACCCCTTCAAGCAACTGGCGGGCTTCATCCCGTTTGCCGACCTTACTTTGCTGTTGCGCGAGGGCTACGCTAGCATCGGCCAAATGTTGAGTGTAACTTTTATGTCTATCAACCAGAGCTGGAACATCTCTTACATTTCCCAATGCTTGTTTGTAATTATCTACCGCTTTCTGAAAATCCATTTTCTCGTAAGCTTCACGACCTTCATTAAAAAGGCGATCCGCTTCAACAACAGCCTGTGTTCTACGAATGATTTCACGCTGAGCAATGCTACTGTTGCCGGAGCCTAGTTCGACTGATTGAGCTGAGGAGATGTTAAAGGGCATAGTCGCAGCAAGCAGTATAAGAGATACTGCAGTCGGACTTGAGCTATACGATAGGTTTTTTTGCATGGTGAATGGGGACTTCTTGGAGGGAATCTGGCGACTTGGAAAGTGCATTTTTTAGAAATGTTGATATTTCAGTTATGAGCAGTGTTAAATTATGGTTTAAGGGGGACTTCGTGAAGTTGGATTGTGCCATCTTCTAGTGTCTCACGCACCACAATTTTATCCAGATTAACCTCCATCAAGCGGTAGCGCTTGTTTTCATCAGCTTCAGGCAAAGCAAAGTCTGTATGCTCTTCAACTTTGAATTCCTGTCCATTTAGACCAAGTGCTTCCAATGATAATATGGCAGTGCGATCAAATTTTGAAAACTTTCGGTTATCAGCTCTTCTGAAATTTGCGGGAATCTCGTAGATTAGGCCTTTTTTGTTAGATTTTAGATCCTCAATCTTAATGATGGTTATTTCAGACATTACATCGATTCGCTGGTCTTTCTCCTGTTTAATTTCGAATCCAAGATATTTGAAACGTCCTTTCGCATCATCTTCCAAGAAAAATAATCCGCCTTTATCGATTTGAGCTGCAGCGTCTGTCTTGTTCCTTTTTTTCTTCGTATCGTTGTATTCGAAATTCATACGAGGATCAGTAGCACTGGGATATCCGCTTGGGCGCAATACCCACTCAATCGATTCATTGCTCACGTAAACGAGTTTTTGGATCAAATCCGGATGGGAGCGATTGTCCGCAGGATCTGTCTTGGAATTGAATTCTTCAAGGTTAGTGAAACCATCCCCATCCTCATCACGCTGAGGTGAGTCACCGAAGCCGGGGTCAATCCGACTATCGATCCACCATTGATTGGGAATGGGAGAATGTATATCTGGGCTGTTTGGTAAATCGACAGGCAGTTTGAGATTGTTTTTATCAACAAATAGCGGCACACCAGTGAATAAATCGACAGGTCTGCTATTTATCTCTGCTTTGGTCCATTGTTGTTTGATCTGCAGTGAAGAAATGGCAGTAGCTACTTTATCTCCATCTTTGATCGATGCGTCATTGGGTCCTTGCCCTATGACTTTAGCATCAAAATCCTTCTCCACTGCAGTTTTGCTCTGCAGCCCGGAGTAACCCAAAGCCACTGCAACCACTAAAGATCCAGCAAGGGCTGCTTTTTCGTAATTATCGGAAATCCAAGACATAATGAGAAATTTAAACTTAGGGTTTGGTAATCTCTTTTGTTGGGAAGAACATTAAGATGTCAAACCTGATGAACACATGCAACTCCTCGTTACCGAGAACCTGAGAAAGGATTTTAGTCGAATCAACTGCAGCAACAGAAGGAGCTAGGAGAGCAGGATTTTCAACTACATCACGCGTTTGAGGGATCGTTCCTTCAGGCAAAAAATCCAGCGCCACCTGTGATTCCCCCGCTACTGCAGGAGGCCCTTCGTCGAAAAACGGGACTCCAAAAGCCCCTCCTAGATCGGTATTTGCTGGCGCAGGATTTTCAAATTTTGCATCGGAAATCCTAGGTGGAGTATCCTTCTCATTCTCGATACGCATCGATCGAATGACATAATAGTATGATTCTTTATCATGAAATTTATTGATAAAATCACGCACGGAGGCTTCAGATCCTTTAAAAACGATTTCGTAACTAAACTCCCTCGCGACATCATCTTGAGCTGGCTCGTAAATCCCATCATCTTCCTCAACGATTTTTTTTCTGTAAATACGTGTCAACTGCGTAGGCCGAGCCTCAGCCATCCCTAACAGTAAATGCTTCACCGCTTTGAGCTGGTAGTCGAGGAGTGCTGTAGAACCTGATTTTGCGAGCTCGCTACGATAAGCATTAAATCCCATGAAAAAATCATCGGGGAGTTTACTTTCTGCCGCCTTGAACGCGTTGACCACTTCCTCGTTCGCCGCTTTAATATATCCCGTGAATTCCTGCGTTGATATATTAGCTTTAGGGTCGGTTTGAAACTTGGAGTGAAATTCACGGAGTTTATCAATCGAACCACTATAGTCATCCAGAGCTTTTATTTTTGCCTGACGGTTTTGAGCTATTGGGTAAAGCGGTAGTTTTTCCGACTTATTCACCTCCCTAAAAGCGGTTTCAAAACGAGTCTTAGTATCCTGATATTTTGATTCGCCTTTCATGGCGACAATCGACAGCAGCCCGCAAATTACAAGCGTGCCGCCAAGGAGACCTGAAAGGAATGGGTTCTGTTTAATCCAATTCATAGTGGCTAGGGAAAATTCTAAATGGGTTGAGCTACTTGACAGCTACGGGTTTTGCGAGGGGCAGGATTAACTCAAAAGGAAACCCAAGATCATCCTCCCCGCCTGAAGCTGATGGTTTCAAAATCTGCTCATCACTGAGGACGATTTCTTTTGTCTTATCTTTCTTTTTGTTAGGCTTACCTCTAGAATCCAACGCGGTAAATTTGAATACTGCGCTATTCTCACGTAAGTTTTTGAGAAGATCCGAAACCACATTCTGACTGCGCGGATTTTCCCTCCAAAAGCCTCGAATCACAATTGCATTAGCTACAACTTCTGGAGCGGCTACTGGTTTTTTATACTTAGAATTTTTAGTTTTCTTGTTAGAATTCTCCTGACTTGCCGTTGGAGGATCCGTAATCAGACTATCAACACTCGATAGATTGTTAGCGAAATTCGAAGGGATCACGGGTTGTGGTTTGATCACTTCTGCAGCGGGATCTTGAGGCGGATTTGGATCAAACCCGTAAACCGGACTCAACTCGGTCAACCAAACCGAATCGCTCGCAAAGGCTTCGCGAACTTCACTCAATAAATCGAACCAATAAGTTTGGTCATCCTGAATATCGGTATAAGCGTTTGAAACCTTGTTCAGAGTCTCTTCCTTTTTAAGTAAGCTAGTAATTTTTGCTGAATCCGGCGCGAGATCATCCTTCACATCGGTCATCGTGCGTAACTTATCGGTCGCTTCCAATGCTGAAAGCTGCATTAACAACGCCCAAACAGAAAATCCAATCACCAGCATTGCTGCAGCAGCGATCAGGAACGGCTTGCGACGATTCGCATCACGAATCTGCTCAACCGCAGATGGAACAAGATCAATGTTGATAGATGATTTACCAATCCCCCTCAGTCCAAGACCGATTAATTCTCCCATCATGTGGGCTTGTTGCTGGAGGATATCTGGATCCACATCTTTGGTGATCGCGAGATTGCTCAATGGGTTGAAAAACTCGACTGGTATACCGATTTTCTCCTGAAGAAACTCCAAAGCGTAAGGAAGATTTGCTCCACCGCCGGCAAGTAAGATTTTTTTAGGAGCATTTCCATTATGCTGGCTGCGATAATAGTTTGTGGTGCGGGCAATATCTGATGTCAAACGGGTCAGCGCGTTGCGAATGACCATGGCCAGTGCCGCAATCGATTCATCCATACCTTCTGTATGTCCGCCACCCAGTGCTACGAGTCCATTGTCAATCTTTTGGCGCTCAGCTTCGCCGAACGAAACCTGATACTCTTTAGCAATTGCTGCGGTAATTGAGGCTCCACCAATCTGAACACTACGTGTGAAAAATCTTTTGCCTTCAACATAAAGCAAACTACTGGTCTTTGCTCCGATATCGAGAATCAAAATCGGCTCATCAGTCACGCCGTATGAAGAAAGATAGGCGTTATAGAGAGCCATAGGCGCCACATCGACCTCCGCGGTAGCTAATCCCGAAGAGTTGACAGTGTCATTAATTTCCTCAAGGGCATCGCTTTTGATAGCGACGATGATAGCTTCTTTTTCGGCTGTGCCCTCAATTAACTCGTAATCCCAAACCACTTCGTTGAGCGGAAAAGGTACATGTTGCCGAGCTTCAAATGTCACGAGTTTCTCGATGTTGTCGTCTTGGATAGGTGGCAACTTTACAAAACGCATGAACGCGGCCTGTGCAGAAATCGCGTATCGGACTTTAAGTTTAGCGATATTCAATCGCTCAACGATTTCTTTTAATGAAACTCGGATCTGAATTTCTCGTGACGCCTCAAAAGCTGGGTCAGCCACAATCGTCTCGAATTCATATCCTTTCAGAATAAGATCACCTTGTTTCGAAGTTTCAA
Source organism: uncultured Luteolibacter sp. (assembly GCA_963925255.1). Taxonomy (GTDB): domain Bacteria; phylum Verrucomicrobiota; class Verrucomicrobiia; order Verrucomicrobiales; family Akkermansiaceae; genus Luteolibacter. Next base: position 3,454 of record CAWUUP010000135.1, on the reverse strand, counting down.
AAACGGCGACGCTGATGCGTTCTGAACCAATATTTAAAGCTACGGTAGTCGGAGAGTCAGCCATGGTTTGTAGGGGCGGTGGATCTTTAAAAGGGACGATGATGGGGGTTTAGCGAAAATTAGCGGCGTTCCACAAGAATTTCAGCGTAGCGGTCCCACCAAATGCTCGCGAAAGGTGTCTCAGACTTATTCAGAAGAGGCACCGTATCACTGCGTGAAATCTTGTCGGAGGCTGTGTTCCACCAGCCTGCTTGGCTCTTGCTGGTTTCCTGCGCGACTTTTTCGCCATTGATCAGGACTTCATAGCCGACAAGATTTACCACGCTTTTACCCGCGCGATCTCGACCAGTGATACGCATGATCGAAGCCGGAGAGAGATACACCGAAGAGAAAATATCCTCGTTCAATGGGACGTTGACATGCGTGATTTCTTTCGTGAGCAGTAAGTAAGCATTTTTTTTATCAGGGTGCTCGACTGCGACATACCACTTAACCATCACTCGTTCAGCGGTCTTTGAAGGCGGCTCTGGTGAGATTTGAATTTTAAAAGACGCCTCAATCTCAAGCCAGTCCTTAGGTTTGAAACTCTTTTGTTTGCTGATATTGAAATCAGGAGAGGAAAGATCATCAAAAACCGGTTTCGATGACTCAACTTTATAGGCTTGGGCACTGGCCGTGGATTGAAACAAAATACAGAAAACTGCTAAAACAGCAGCCGAAAGTAAGGAGAAACGTAAATTACGCATAGGGTTTAGATTTATTGAAAACTAAGAAATTCATGGCCCCGTTGACCAGAGAAAAAATAAATCTAAATGAAATAATTCCTTAATCGCTCAAAATTCGAAACGATCATCCGCACAAGCGATTGACGAAAAGGCATCGCTTGCACATCACTTAACACATGAGCGAGCCGCGTTTTTCATTTCCAACTTCCAAACCCTTAGTGTCCGGGAGCTTTGGGGACTACGATTCCCTGTGTGCTGCAACGCCCATATCACTCGCTCTAGAATGCGATATTGCCGAGATTCGGCTTGATTTATTTCAGCAAGAGTTCGCCCAACAAGGTCCTAATCTCTGGGCGCATTTGATCGGTTTTCCTTTGCTGTTTACCGCCCGTTGCCATGCCGAAGGTTCACCGTTAGACTTAAGCTCTGTGGTTCGAAAAAACCTTCTGAAAGCAGCATTACCCTCTGCTGACTTGATTGATATCGAAGCCGCAAGTATCGAGGAAATGAGAGAGTTGGTCGACGAAATGAACGCCAAACAAATCCCATGGATCGCATCATTCCACAACTTCGAACGCCTACCGAACCTTGAGGAACTCACTTCTCTTGCGACCTACTCCAAAGAAGCTGGTGCCTCTGCCTTCAAATTTGCTGCGCGTCTTCATCACGTCGATGAACTTCCCATCCTAGCTAGCCTCCAAGCCCATGACTTCGGTCTTCCCTCCGCCAGCATGGGAATGGGGAACTTAGCGCCCGTTTCAAGATTACTCTGCGCCCAAAATGGTAGTGTCTTGAACTACGGCTTCATCGGAAAATCCGAAACTGCACCCGGTCAATGGCCCGCAAAACTACTCCGAGAAGGTATTCATGCCTCATGCTCTATTTAAAAAAAGACTTTAACATGCAAGCGGTCTACACCCTATCCGATCTCGCCCAAGCTGCCGCCGAACCGAAGCCAGCACGCCTCGCTGTGCTCGGCTATCCCGTCGCTCATTCAGCTTCACCTCAACTCCATCAACCCGCCCTCGATGCCTTTCAGATCGATGCAACATACGTCCGCCTCGAAGTCACTCCAGGTGAGCTAGTCATCGCTTTCGATCTGATGCGCAAACTCGGATTCATCGGTTGCAACGTCACTGTGCCACATAAATTCGAAGCCATGGCGTGCTGCACAGACGTATCACCTCAAGCTCAAATTCTTGGCGCCGTGAATACTGTGATTTTTTCTGAAAATGGAACCTTCGGCCACAACACTGATGGGCCCGGCTTCATCGCAGCTATCGAAGAATCTTTCGCAATCCAAGTCAGCCAAGTTCACACTCTCATCCTTGGTGCGGGCGGCGGTGCAGGACAAGCGATTGCAACCCAATGCTGCCTACAAAAAGCAGCGAAGCTGACTCTCGTAAATCGAAGCTTAGATAAAATCGAAGCGCTCGCCGATCGACTTAGAAATCTATCACCCGACACCGAAATCCTAACTCTAAGTCTAACCGATCCTGAGTTAAAACATTTCTGTCACCAAGCAGATCTTCTGGTTCAAACCAGTTCGCTTGGCCTCAAAGACGATGATGCGAATGTCATCCCTGATGATTATTTTTTACCGCACCAATGCGCTTACGATACGATCTACAAGCCTGCAGAAACTTCCTTCCTTGCCAGCGCTCGCAAAGCGGGTTGCAAAACCGATAACGGCCTGAGCCTACTCATTCACCAAGGTGCACTCGCCTTCCAACATTGGTTCCCTGGAAAAGATGCTCTGCCTTACATGCGAGCTTCCATGGAAATCAAAGATCAAGCATAGTTCACATAGACTAGTTGCTAAAAGTCTAAGACCTATTTTGTCTTATTCCCTCGTCTCAAAATCCCCACCCAATGCCAAATGCAGATCAAAACGATTCTGTAATCGCTCATTCCGCAAGCGAATGATTGCGGCACGCGCATTATTCGCCCGGCGCTGTGCTTCTAACACCGATAAGATATTCGGATTCACCCCCTCCGCGTAATCACGCTCAGCTTGCTTCTCCGCAAGCGTTGCTTGCTCGACTTCTTCTTTTAGAAATTTTTCCTGTACCTCAAGAGATCGATCTGCCGATAAAGTCGCCTCCACCTCGCGAAATGCCTCTAACGCAAGTTGTGCATACTCATTGACCAAACGCTCATTTCGAATCAGCGCCGCGCGCGACAACGCTGCCCGCTCTCCTCCATCGAACAAAAATTGATCCACTCGTCCAGCGATCGATGAGATCAAAAAATTCGGATTCAATAAATCGCTCAAGCGCGCACCCAACAGACCACTGGATCCCGTGATAGATAAATCTGGCAGTAAACTTTTCTTAGCTGCATCCGTGCGTTTCGCAGACGCATACAACCGCGCCCGCGCCGCCGCGAGATCGGGTCGACGCTCAATCAACTCCGCAGGAATCCCCGCCGGAACTTCCTGCGGTAACTCAGGCAACTTACTCACCCCACGCGTCCGCCCACTGGGATAGCGTCCCTGTAAAACCTCCAATGCGCGCGCCGCAACTTCTCTATCTTGTGATCTAGCTTCTAAAGCTCGCTGAGCAGAAGAAACGTTGGTTCGTGCAAACTGAATATCCAACGCACCTTCCCCAGTCGCCTTATATGTCCGCTCAATAATACGTAGGTTTTTTTGAAACGAATCCAAGGTCACTCTCGCAAGATCCACCTCTTGTTCAGAAGAAACTAAATTTGTGTAAGCTTTCGCCGCA